>CAIYZW010000916.1 GCA_903930725.1 uncultured Bacteroidota bacterium | reverse complement strand
AATGAACAGGAAGCCCCATCATGGCCGACATGCGGATGGAAGGCCGCAGATAATCAGAAAAGACCATAAAAGTTGAGGCATAAGTTTTAAGTCCGCTCAGCGCAATTCCGTTGGCAATGGCGCCCATGGCGTGTTCGCGGATGCCGTAATGAATGTTTCGGCCCGAAAAATCACCATTTTTTATGCTTCCAGAATTCTTGATATCGGTTAATGTGCTTGGCGCCAGATCTGCTGAACCACCCATAAGCCATGGGATTTTTGCAGCAACAGCGTTTAGTACAATTCCACCGACTTTTCTTGTCGAAATTCCTTTTTTATCGGCATCAAAATGTGGCAAGGCATTTTCCCAACCTACTGGTAATTTTCCTTTTCTAATTTGGATAAACTCATCTGCCAGTTCAGGAAATTCTTTGGAATACTTCAAAAACATGACGACCCATTCCTCTTCAAATGAATATCCTTTTTTGACCACCTGAGCTGAATAATCTTTAACTTCATCAGGAACAAAGAATTTTTTGTAGGGGTCGCAGCCATAAAACAGTTTGGTGGCTTTTATCTCGTCTTCGCCAAGCGGTGAGCCATGTGCGCCTGAGGTATTTTGTTTTGTGGGTGCACCGTAAGCAATGATGCTTTCGACAATAATCAAAATTGGCCGGTCTTTTTCTAAAGATGCCTCCAGCAACGCCGAATCAATTTTTCCGGTATCGTTTGCATCCTTTACCGAAATAACTTTCCAATTATAAGATTTAAATCTTTCGGCAACGTTTTCGCTAAAAGCCAGCGAAGTCCGGCCTTCGATTGTGATCTGGTTGCTGTCGTAAATCCAAACCAGGTTGTTTAGGCCAAGATGCCCGGCCATAGAAGCCGCTTCGCTGGAAATACCTTCCATCATGCAGCCATCTCCTGCCAGTGAAAAAATTCTGTAATCAATTAAATTGTAGCCGGACCGGTTAAAATAGGCAGCCAACCATTTTTGGGCAATGGCAAAACCTACGCTCGTTGCAAGGCCTTGTCCCAGCGGGCCTGTGGTGGTCTCAACGCCCGGAGTATGGACATATTCCGGATGTCCCGGACATTTGCTTCCCAACTGTCGGAAATTGATGATGTCGTCGAGCGGAATATCATAACCCATCACGTGAAGCGTGCTGTATAAAAGCATCGAAGCGTGGCCCGCCGATAAAATAAAACGGTCGCGGTTTGGCCAGAGCGGGTTTTTAGGATTATGGCGCAGATGTTTATCGTAAAGCGTGAAAGTCAGCGGAGCCATGGCCATCGGAGTTCCTGGATGCCCTGAATTTGCTTTTTGGACAGCATCCATGGCCAGTGTACGGATGGTGCTGATGCACTTATCGTTGACGGTCAGATTTTTTGTAGTCATTTTTTGAAATGTATTTGATGTTTACTTTCTTAATTATTTTTTGATAAAAGAAGCGGCTTCTTCATCTAAAAGCCACATTAATTCACCCTTTTCGGGATGGACATAACTTGCTGGATAAGTTTGATAAGCTCCGGTTTTAGTGAAGATTTCGGCAATTATTCCGGCTTTATTTTTACCGGTTAACAAAAAGGCAACAACCTTTGAAGCAATTATCACTTTACCCGTGATGGTAATTCGTTTTTGTCCGGTTTTAGGATGGGTGGCTACTTCACAAAGTTTTGATGAATGCATCAAATCAAGATTATTTGGGAAAATTGAAACTGTGTGCCCGTCATCGCCCATTCCCAGCATTATCAGGTCAAAGACAGGAATAATGGAAGTTTCCTTAGCATAACGTTGGGCCTCCAAATCAGGGTCGTTCTCACCAAAAATCCGGTGAATATTTGCCTCAGGAATTTGAATATGATCCAGCAAGGCTGCTTTGGCCATTCCAAAATTACTTTCCGGATCGTTGGGAGGAACACAGCGCTCGTCGCCCCAGTAAAAATGAACATGCTCCCAGCTTTTTACGGCCGGCGACAATTTTGCCAGTTGTTCAAAAAGCATTTTGGGCGTATTTCCTCCCGAAAGGATGATATTAAAAGGCTTTTCGCTACAGGATGCATCATCAATTTTTAAGATTATTTCCTTAGCAAAATCCTCTGCCAGTTCATTGATGGAAGAATATATTTTTATTGATGTCGTCATAATTCGCAGTAATTGCCATCATCGGCGAGGTTTTTACAAGGATATCTCCAGGTGATATCTTTTTCGTCGAACATTTCATCGGCATTTTCCGGTCCCCAGGTACCGGCTGGATATCCGTACATTTTTATTTCCGGATTATTAGCCCAGGCCTGCTGGATTGGCGCAACAAATTTCCAGGCTGCCTCCACGGCATCGGCTCGGGCGTACAAGGTCGAATCACCCATCATCGCGTCGTAAATTAATCTTTCGTAAGCCGAGGGAAGATGAACTTCGGAGAGTTCGCTGTAATGGAAATCCATGTTCACTGTTTTTACGTTGAAGCCTGCGCCAGGAAGTTTCATGCCAAATTTTATCAGGATGCCTTCGTCGGGCTGAATCCGGATTATCAGTTGGTTGTACGGAATCGCAAAATCATCCTTTTGAAACAAGGTATGCGGGGCTGGCCTGAAATGGACAACAACCTCTGTAACCCTTGTCGGGAGGCGTTTCCCGGTTCTGATGTAAAACGGAACTCCGCCCCAGCGCCAGTTGTCAATATAAAATTTCATTGCAACAAAAGTCTCAGTTCGTGAATCGGGGTTAACACCTTTTTCTTCGCGGTAGCCTGGCAGAAATTCGCCTCTTACATGCGATGCAACGTATTGACCCCGAATTACATGACTAGCGACATCATTTTCGGCAATAGGTTTTAACGATTGCAAAACTTTGAGGGTTTCATTCCGGATGGCATCCGAATCCATCGAACTGGGCGGTTCCATCGCCGTAAGGCCCACTACCTGAAGCAAATGGTTTTGCAACATATCGCGTAAAGCGCCAGAAGAATCGTAATATCCGCCACGGCTCTCCACGCCAAGGCTTTCAGCGGAGGTAATTTCGACATGATGAACATAATTCCGGTTCCACAAAGGCTCGTAAATTCCGTTGGCAAACCGCATCACCAGCAAGTTTTGAACAGTTTCTTTTCCAAGATAATGGTCAATGCGGTAAATCTGCTTTTCAGCAAAGGCTTCGTGAAGTTTACGATTGAGTTCAAGACCGGATTCCAAATCGTAACCAAAAGGTTTTTCGATGATGATTCTTCTAAATCCTGCATCAGGATTGCTTAAACCAACTTTTCCAAGATTTCCGGAGATAACACTGAACATATCCGGGGGCATCGAAAGATAAAACAAATAATTCCCAGCTGTACCCTCGTTTTTGTCAATTTCATCCAAGGCATTTTTTAGCTTGAGATATTCTCCCAAATCATCAAAATCCATCTGAAAATAGGATAAACAATCAGTAAATTCATTGATTTGCTGTTCGTTAAGATGTTTGCTTTCGGAAAATTTGCGGATGCCCAGGATCATTTTATCCCGGAAGGTTAATTGAGAAATGGAGCTACGGCCAACTCCAATCACCTTGAACTTTTCGGGAAGCATTTGCTGGTTATACAAAGCGTAAAGGGCAGGAATCAGTTTCCGGTAGGTCAGGTCGCCGGTTGCCCCGAAAATGACCATGACCAGATTTTTTGGTTTATCCATGGTTATTTTGTTACAACAGCATGACCACCAAACTGGTTGCGGAGGGCAGCCAGAACTTTCATTGCAAACGATTCGTCCTGACGCGACTGAAAACGCGTAAATAACGAGGCGGTGATTACATGTGCCGGAACATTGAGATCAATGGCTGCCTGAACCGTCCAGCGACCTTCGCCGCTATCTTCGACATAATCTTTCAGCTTTTCTAATTTCGGGTCTTCTTTAAGCGCAAGAACCATCAGTTCGAGCAACCACGAACGAACCACGCTGCTGTATTGCCAACCGCTTGCAATGGCCGTCAGGTCGAGGTTAAAAGGCGATTTTTCCATGATTTCGAAACCTTCGGCAAAGGCTTGCATCATGCCATATTCGATTCCGTTGTGAATCATTTTTACAAAATGGCCTGCACCGCTTTCGCCGCAGTATGTGTAGCCGTTTTCCGGAGCAAGCGATTTATAAATTGGGTAAACAAATTCGGAGGCTTCTTTATTGCCACCCGACATGAGGCTGTAGCCGTTTTGTAAACCCCAGACTCCGCCACTGGTGCCGCAGTCGAGATAGCTTATCTGATTACCGGCAGTCAATTTCGAGCGCTCCTGAGTTTGTTTATAATTTGAGTTTCCGCCATCAATTATGATGTCGCCGGGGCTTAACAAGTCAAGTAACTGCCCGATTGCATCATCAACAGGTGCGCCCGAAGGAACCATCAGCCAGACAATTTTTCGTCCGGAAAGCTGCGAAGTAAGGTCTTTGAGCGAGTCAGAGGGCAACGCTCCCTTTTCGACCAATTTATCAACAGCACCCCGGCTGCGGTTAAAAACCACAACTTCGTGCCCGTGGTTCAGAAGGCGTTCGACCATATTTGCGCCCATTTTTCCCAATCCAACAAATCCAAGTTTCATAATGTTTCTCTTTAGTATATAGTGTTTTTAAACGAAAATTTCTGTTTTTAATCTTAGCAAAGATGGCAAAGTTTTGGCTTTGAAATTAAAAAACACAAAAATACAAGGCAATGTTCATGTAGAATTTGCAAAAATACAAGGCAATAATCAGGTAAAAAATACAAAAATACAAGGCAATGAAAAAAGGAAGATAATTATTCGCGGCAATTGCTACCGTTTTTGTTACCTTCCTTTTTTTTTGATTTTGCACAAATCACAGAGTTAAATAACTCTAAATCATTACGTTAAGGTGGAGCTGCCGGGAGTCGAACCCGGGTCCAAACAAGCAGCATAAGTGCTTTCTACATGCTTAGTTTGTCATTGGTTTTCGAACCCAGGCCGGGAACAAACACCCTACCTGAACCTTAGCTTCTATTGTTTCGCTGCTCACCCAAAGCTTGT
This sequence comes from uncultured Bacteroidota bacterium, assembly GCA_903930725.1. Taxonomy (GTDB): domain Bacteria; phylum Bacteroidota; class Bacteroidia; order Bacteroidales; family 4484-276; genus CAJATL01. Next base: position 1,341 of record CAIYZW010000916.1, on the reverse strand, counting down.
GAACAACTATCCCTGTTTTGCTTCACCCCGAACTCAGACAGGAACAAGGCGGGTCCGCCTGCGGGATGTCTCGATCCGGCACCTTGTGCCGGAATTAGGCCAATCTACTTTATTCGATTAAGCTGCGAGAGCGTAATTATAATTGTCGCCAGTTATTGGCTTAAGAATAGTTTTAACAGGCCACATTCTCAATGCCCGGCATGCTTACAAATCCACTTCCTTGCTGTCAAAACCAGAACAGCCCCAGTATTTTAAAGAACGTCCTCCGTTACCGAAGGCCGCAAAGATAATACAATTTGCAGATTTTTAAAGATGAGATTTCTGGCCTGTTGAAGTGCCAACCTTCCGATGATACAAATTTTCGGCTACTTTTGCGCCTTCATTTTACACAAAATCACTTGATTATACTGATAATCCGATCATGAAAGCACTTATAAACTTCCAGAAAAAACTTGTTGCCCAAAACCGTAAAGAGTACGGCGTTTACTACGATCAGCTCAAAAAACCATCCTATTACGGGGCTATCGAAGCTGACGATAAACGCACGCAATTAATCACCGAAATCGAAGGGAAGGCGGGCTACCTTTTTAATGGGACCAAACCGTTTGCACATGCGGTTTCGCCTGGTTGCAGGCTTTGTGGCGAAGGCCACTGGTCGTGTCTGTTTATAAACAACCGTTGTAACTGTAGTTGCTTTTATTGCCCCGCACCTCAGGTTGATACTGCCATCCCGGAAACACAGGGGCTTACTTTTGATAATCCTGAAAATTACATTGCCTACATCAAAAAAATGGGCTTTAAAGGTGTGGCTTTGAGTGGAGGAGAGCCGCTTTTAACTTTCGATAAAACCGTTGATTTCTTATCGAAGATAAAGAAAGAATTTGGTAACACGGTTTATGTTTGGATGTACACCAACGGAACTTTGTTAGATGATGAAAAAGCCACGAAACTTGCAGAAACCGGCCTTGATGAAATTCGGTTTGATTTGACAGCCACCGATTACAACACCAAAAAACTGAAGCTTGCTTTGGGAAAAATCCCGAATGTAACCGTCGAAATCCCTGCGATTCCCGATGAAATGGAACAGTTAAAAAACATGGTCGTCGAACTCGACAGCCTGGGTGTAAATTATCTTAACCTGCACCAAATCAGGCTTACGCCTTATAATTTGAAAAACCTCCTTAACCGGAATTATACCTTTTTACACGGCCAAAGAGTCACGGTTTTGGAATCGGAACTTGCAGCACTTGAGATTATCAGTTTTGTTTTTAAACAGGGGTTAAAGTTGCCGGTAAATTACTGCTCCTTTCATTACAAAAATCACTATCAAAAAGCTGCTTT
>CAIYZW010000915.1 GCA_903930725.1 uncultured Bacteroidota bacterium | reverse complement strand
CTATTGACATCGTTGCATCAAGCACCCGCCGCGATGATTTGTTGCTCGATAAAGAAATGCTGCAAAGAGTATGGATTTTAAGAAATCACCTGGCCGACATGAACCCACTCGAAGCCATGGAATTTTTGAAAGATAAAATGAGATTCACCCAAACCAACGAGGAATTTCTTATTTCGATGAATAGCTAAAACATTTTTTGATAAAATCAAAATCCCGGAAATGGACAAAGCCACTTCCGGGATTTTTTTTATTTGGCGCAAGCCGGAAAAGTGAGCAAAGTCGGTTCATTTAGAAAGATAAAATACGAATTTCCAGGCACCATCTCAGAGAGCGACTGAACGCCCATTTCGGGCCAGAAAACTTTTACACCAACTGCCTCTTTAATAAAAATCAAATCTGAACCTAATTGAGAAATAAGTTCATCCAACTGAAGGCCACAGGAATTTAAAACCGGCAACAGACTCCAGCCCGAAGGCAAGGTGATGGAGGGATTTTCCAAAATAGTTCCTGGAATTGTCAAACTTTCATCTTGCGAAAGCTTTATCAAATAGCCCTTTTCGGTATTCCAGCTACCCAAAGTATTGATGTTTTGAGATGGCCAGAAAATCCCTTCCAGGTTTTGTAAAATGATCAGATTTCCATTGGCAGGCTCCATCATCTTTTCCAACTGCGGAAAATAGGGAAGCAGGTACGATGAAATTCCGCTCCAGCCTGAAGGGAGGGTCAAAGTTTGTTGTGGAGCAATAAATTCCTGGTTCTCGAAACAGCCAATATCTACCAGGAATGCCGAAATGCGGGGGTTTTCGTTTAAATCGGTGGCTGGAAGACTAAAACCTGTGGTGTCGTAAACCCCATTATTTATGGCTGGGGAGCTGACCAAAAGACTAAAATCCGATTCGTCTGGATTTGCAAACTGCGGATTATCTTCACGGTTATTGCGGTACCGCGAAACATCGTAGTTTTGGCCTGCCCCATCGCCACCAATTCCGGCAATGCCGTTTCCGACAAGGCAGTAATTAAAATACGGGTCCGATCCCGGAACATGGAGGTAAACGTTATGTCCGGCATCAACCGCCACATTTCCCCAAAAAATTGAACTGTAAAAAGCCGGATTTCCATTATCACACGCCACGCCACCACCAGAATTTGATGCTGTGTTTTCCGAAATGGTGAAATTGTGTAAAACCGGGGTTCCTGAATTTTCGAAAAAGATGATACCACCACCCCAACTGGAACTATTGCCGGTAACCTGGGCATTGTAAAATTGGGGCGATGACGAGCCTCGTACATAAATTCCACCGCCTTTATTGGTGGCCTGGTTGTTTTTTATGGTAAGATTCGTAAATTTCCCATCCGAATCCTGAATGTAAATGGCACCGCCTTCATCGCTTGAAGAATTCGATTCGAACGAAACAAATGATAATTCGGGATTTGAGCCTGCCCAGTTATACATGCCCCCGCCATTGCCGTTTAGTGCGTGATTATTTCGGAAAAAAGTATGTTTGATGTCGGGGTTTGAACTGTAAAGACAAGCAATTCCACCTCCGGAAGCTGCGTGGTTGTCCTCGATTTCACAATATTCGATGTGTGGACTGTTTTCGTAATTGCAGGTAATTCCACCACCACTGCCGTTCGAAATATTGCCATTGATGGTACAATGCGAAATAAGCGGATTTGCAGAGCATGAGATCCCGCCGCCACTTGCCCATTCGCCAAAAGCTGTATTTTCGGAGATGTCGAGATATGAAAATACTGCCAGATTTGATGAACAGGCAATACCGCCGCCGCTGTATCCAATATTCGATTTTATGCTGCTGTTTTGAAAGTTGGGAGCGCTCCCGTACAAAATGAAAACGCCACCACCATTTCCGGTAAGTGCCGAATTATGGTGAATATTCAGATATGATAATGCCGGATTACAGTCGTATCCTATAAAAATTCCACCTCCTGATTCGCTGGCAGTGTTAAACGAAATTTCGCATTCGCTTATCGAAGGAGATGAAAAGTCGAGATAAATTGCTCCACCATTTGAAGCTTCGTTATTTAAGAAAATACAGTTTGTGATGATCAGATTTGAGCTGTAATCAGCCTGGATGGCTCCTCCTGACCCATCGGCTTGAGTTAAGTTTTTCCCATCTTTAAACAAACAAAAATGAATTTCCGAATTCCCCTGATTATTCCCTGAGGTATTGATAAATTTGATTCCTTCCCAACCGGTTCCGGCATCTTCGGCATAAATTATAATCGAATCGTTTTCATTACCAGTAAGCAGTAATTTACCGTAAACCGTAATCGAAAAAGGTCCTGTAAAAATTACATCCAGGCCACCGTCGCCAGGCATAATTTCAAGCGTTTCGCCAAGCGGAACGATGATGTTTCCATCCACAAAAAGCGTATCCCAACCTGCCCACACGCCGGTTAATTCACCCGAAACGTGTGTTCCACCCGAAGGTTCCACGGTGCCATTTCCCGAAAGGGCAACCGTAGTATTACTGGTCTGAGATGAATAAATCGTGAGCGTTCCGGTGTAGTTTTGAGTTTCCAAAGGTTCGAAAATTACGTCGAAAGTAAGGTTGTCGGTTATTTCCAGCGGGAAGCTGAATTCCGGAATCTGGAAAATCGCGGGCTGGACTTCAATATTTTCAATCACAATCGGGACTTCACTTTCGTTGGAAATCGTAATTTGCCTTGTCTGGCTTTCGCCGATAAAAACTGTCCCAAAGTTGATGTTGTCTGGGCTAACCAAATAAAACGGAATTCCTCCCTTAAATTCAAAAGCGCCGATATCAATATTTCCGATGATGGTTCGATTTTCGGCAGAATAAACCGCTTCGACAGCTCCATTTGGCGGGAGTTTGAACGGCTGTGGCAAAGGATTAGGGAATTCGAATCCCTGGAGTGAAACTGTTGGTAAAACTCCGGCATTAATAAGCGGGCTGTTGGCCGATGGGAAAAAGTTTTCGCCGGCAAAATAAACGAAACCAGGATTATCCCCCAAAATTGTACCGGTTAATTGAACGGCCAATTCCTGGGTACCGGTTTTTACCCAATTGTTTGCACCTGAAATTACTTCCAGCCCCGAAACCCAGTTGGCTTCTACAGTTCTCTTAAATAAAACATAGCCGGTGGGATTGTAAATAACATTGTTTTGAACTTCCACCGACTCCAATGCATCGTACATTCTAAAAACAGAGCCGGTTCCGCAGATGATAGTGTTGTTTAGAAAACGATAACGACCAAAACTTTCGCCGGTACCATCGCCACCGATTCTTACAACCGAAAAATTTGGGTCGTTTCCGGCAGCGGTTTGTTTTTTAATCAAAACATTGCCCACCACATCGCTGTCTTCCCTCGCCAGTTCCTGGTCTCCGCCGCAAGCATCCGACTCAGGGCCAATCAATTCGAGTTCATGATAAAAGGCGCCTTCAATCCAGTTGTAATAAATTTCGTTTCGCTCAGCCCTGGATTTTATGTTATTCCCGCCGTTGGCATCGTGAATATAGCAATGCTGCATCCTGAAAACACTGCCTGGGTTATTAACTTCATCGGTGCCAATGTAAATTTGATGTTGGCCACCGTCGAAACCGCAACCGTAAACTTCGGAATATTCCAGAAGCAGTGACCCCGACCCCTGGTCGGCACCCAAAATTCCATGAGCCGGGCAATCGCGCACTAAACAATCTCGGATTGTTAAATCCTGTGCCTGATGAAAAATGCCTCTGAATGAGCCGCCGGTGACTTCAAAGCCTTCAAAAACATAATGATGTGCACCTTCCGGACCGCTGTATGGCCAGGGAGTGAAAAATGCCACGGTATTTATACCTCCCGAAATCACCGGCCTTTTACCGTTTATTCTAATGCCTTTGATGGTGATTTTTTCGGAAGCAGTTCCAGGTCTTGAAAATGCCACACCTCCGGGATAAGTATAATCGCCGTCAACCTCCACAACATCGCCGGGATTAAGCAGCCCTGCAACTTCCTGCAAAGTATGGAAAAGCCTTGTTGGCCCAACCTGATACGTTGCTAATTTTGATTTGGAAGCCTGGATGGTGTTTCCAAAACAGCCCAGGTTAATCCTGTCGCCATTGGGCAAAGGCTCATTTGAAAAATCCGAAACCGGGTCGCCGGCATCAATTCCCGGGCTGTGAACCGTGTCAACAACCCATTGTTCCATGCCAGTATTCCACCTGCCACCTTTGGATTTCAGATGATAATCGGCGTAAGCATTATCTGCAAAAAGTGGATTAGCCTGGCTGCTGTTGGCAATTGTAAAAGTACCATCACCCATTTTGCCACTCATATATATAGAATAATCAACCGTTAGAGACGAAGTGGCCTCAACATAAAAATCGTTTTGGTTGTCGGGACACTGATTTCCATAGAAAATGGAATTTTTTGCGATAACTTCCGAGCCGCCTTCAACAAAAATGGCATGGCCGTAACTGTTGCTGCCGCCAGTATTGTCGGCAACAGTGCAGTTTTCGAGGATTGTTTTGGCATTGCCGTTGGCTCGGGCGCCGTCAACATATAAAGCGCCATCCCGGAAGGAGCCGGTGCAGGTGTTGCCTGAAATCAGTTCGTTTTTCATCCGGACATTTGCGCCTTCATCAATAAAAACGCCTGAACCACAGGAGGGAACCTGGTTGCCACTATAAACATTCCCCGTAAGTTCGATAAAAATTTCATTGCTGAAACCTGCAAATTGATTCCCGTCAACGATAAGGCCGCCGCCCCATCCCCAGCTTTCGAGGATGTAATTGTAACGGAAAATATTGTTTTTGATAAGGCCTCTGTATGCGCTAACGTAGGCTCCGGCGCCATGGTCGGCATAAATCATGTTATACTCGATGGTGTTGCCTTCGATCAAAATTGAGTTTTCGGAATTCCGGAAACCAACATAAAGCCCGCCACCTTTTCCGCACCTGTTGTCGCGGATAAGGTTATTCTTTATTTCAGGGATGAGTCCGTCTGTGTGAATCCCGCCGCCATAATCGTTTGAGCCGGTTAATCCGGTATTATTTTCGATGATATTATCAGATATTTTTAATCTTGCAGTGCCGCCATTTCCCCAGGATTCGGCATAGATTCCCTGTTGGCCATTCCCGATTGTAAATCCGTCAATTTCGTAAAGTTGATAATCACCGGTACTTCCTGAAAATTCTATCAGAACAACAGGCAAACTATTAATGCCGCTGATTTCTGTTTTAAAAAATGCTGCATTCCGGTTGTTAAAATTCATGCTTTCATAGCCTCCAAACAAGCTCAACCCCAAAGTTTGCGAAAGAGTAATATTTTCGTTGTAAATTCCCTGCGCAACTTTGATGGTGTCACCACTTTGAACCTTTTCGACAGCATGTTGGATGGTTAGCCAGGGTTCATTTTCAGTTCCGCGGTTTGCATCGCTGGCTATAGGATTATTTTTATCAACATAAAAAGTAGATTGCTCCTGGCCCCATCCAGCCATTTTTGCCATCATCCACCAAAAGGCGCGACCTTTTTGGTTACAATTTAACGATTCGGAATGTGCGCAATCGCAACTCCAGCAAAGGTCGGAGCCTGGATGTGCAGCGCACCATTCCTGCGCCCAGTTTCCGAGGTAACCCCAGCCGGGACCTTGCCAATAGCTGCAATCATCCGAAGCATAGTTAAAAAATGTCCCGTCTGGATTGTAACTTTCGATGTCGGCAAAATCGAACAGGATTTTGTTATTGGCGATGCAGAAATCTCGGATTTGCTGGTTTCGGGCTTTTAGGTTTGCCCAGGACCAGATATCGAGATGGCCGGTCATATAAATAAAGGTAATGTTGGGAAAGTCCAGCTCAAGTTGGCTCATGGCGTTGAGGTAAAGATTGATTTGAGCTTCGGAGTTAACAGATACCCCGCCGCACCACGACCAAATCACAACATTCCGGTCGTTGCCTGGATTGTTTAGTTGCTGGCGGGTTAGCTGCTCCCAGGTCAGGTCGCCATAAAGACCGAGGTCGCCATAAATTTCCTGATAAGAGAGGGCGCCTCCTGAACCAGAATAATTAAAAGTGTAAGGTGCGCCAATGTGCGATTGCAGGTTTTCAATCCCCGAAGTTATCTGGCTACCATGCGAGGTATGCCCGTACCAGATTTTGTACTGTGATTTTGCCTGGATTACCCACTCATCGGGTACCTGACTCAAATTGGTGCAGGTGTGATTGATGATGATTCCCTGAGCTAGTGTGGGGAATGGCATCCTCATCAAATAAGCGAAAACTAATGCAGCGATAATTTTGTTTTTCATGATGATGGAGTTTTTGTCATTTTGAAATAAATTTTCGACAGTAAACTTACAAAAATTTCCTGCAAAAATTATGTTGCGTTTCAATTTAACGGAATAAATTAGCAGGCTTTGGATGAGATGCTCAAACATTTTCGCCACTTAATTACCAAACATGGGATTTCTTTTGTTGAAAGTGCTGAAATATGTAGGGGCTTTTGGAGTTTAGCTGATAAAATAGAGAGTTTAGAACTCGCAAAAGGTCATTTTGAAAGCGATTAATCGCTAAATGGCGGGGAAGATTCGGACGGATAAATCCTTTTTATGAAAATTTTACAAAGAAAGTTGTTAGGTTTGAATAAAGTTTTTACTTTTGCAACCCAAAAAAATTCAGAGGAATTGTAAAATGGCAAAGAAATCAAAAGAAGCAAGAGTTCAGGTAATCATGGAATGTACGGAGCACAAAACCAGTGGTCAGCCGGGAACTTCGAGGTATGTAACTACCAAAAACAAAAAAAATACTCCCGAAAGAATGGAGTTGAAAAAGTATAATCGCATCTTGAAAAAAATGACGGTTCATAGAGAAATCAAATAAAAATTTAAAATATGGCAAAGAAAGTTGTTGCTACACTGCAATCTGCAGGCAAAGATTTTGCTAAAGTGATTCAGGTAGTCAGGTCAAAAAAAACTGGTGCTTACACCTTTAAGGAAACTATCGTTCCAAACGATAAGATTGAAGAATTTGTGAAGAAATAGTTTCACAACAATGATTTAGTACTGAAAAAAGGCCTTTTCCGCCAATGGGAGAGGCTTTTTTTGTATTGGTGCTTGCGAAGTTTCAATTATCGAAAGATTTCCGGAACGAGGTAATCAATTAAATTCGGCATAATTATCAAACTTATACTTACTCAGGATGGGAATTTTCTCCATTTTTTCAAAAAATAAAAAAGAAAAACTCGATGAAGGTCTTCAAAAGACCAAGGAGAGTGTTTTTACAAAAATCTCGAAGGCTATTGTCGGGAAATCCAAAGTTGACGACGAAGTGCTCGACAACCTCGAAGAAATCCTTGTTTCGTCGGATGTTGGCGTAAGTACCACCTTAAAAATTATCGAACGGATCGAAGCACGTGTTTCGCGGGATAAATACCTTGGAACTGCTGAGTTAAACCAGATTTTAAAAGAAGAAATTGCTGCGCTTTTATCGGAAAACGACAAGGGCGATATGTTGGGTTTTGATTTCCCGAAACGTGAGACGCCATACGTAATCATGGTTGTAGGTGTAAATGGTGTAGGAAAAACAACGACCATCGGAAAACTTGCGCATCAATACAAGGAAGCTGGTAAAGCGGTAGTTTTAGGAGCTGCCGATACTTTTCGCGCTGCAGCTGTTGATCAGTTGAAAATCTGGGGCGAAAGGGTTGGCGTGCCCGTAATTACGCAGGGAATGGGTGCCGATCCGGCTTCAGTGGCTTTTGATACACTTAAATCGGCGGTTGCAACCAAAGCCGACGTAGTAATTATTGATACAGCCGGTCGCCTTCACAACAAGATAAACCTCATGAAGGAACTTACCAAGATTAAAGAGGTGATGAAAAAGGTAATCCCCGATGCACCGCACGAAATCCTTTTAATTCTGGATGCCTCCACCGGTCAAAACGCCATCGAACAAGCAAAACAATTCACTGCTTCAACCGAGGTAAACGCCCTTGCACTTACAAAACTTGATGGAACAGCCAAAGGTGGTGTTGCTATTGGAATATCGGAGCAGTTTAGAATTCCTGTAAAATATATCGGAATAGGCGAAAGTAAAGAAGACCTTCAGCTTTTTAATAAGGTCGAATTTGTTGATTCGCTTTTTAACCAATAATCTGGGAAGTTAATTTTGAGAGTAAAAAAGACGCCAAAAAATGTTCGCGTTGTAACGCTGGGATGCTCCAAAAACCTTGTTGATTCGGAGGTTCTGATGAGGCAGCTTGAGGTTGGGGGATTTAATTTGGTTCCCGAATCGTCCGTCGGAAACGAACATATTGTGGTAATAAATACCTGTGGCTTTATCAACGATGCCAAAGAAGAATCCATCGAAACCATCCTCAGATATGCCCAGGAACGTAAGAAGGGAAAAATCGAAAATTTATTTGTGATGGGCTGCCTTTCGCAGCGTTATAAAAAAGAACTGGCCGACGAAATCCATGAAGTTGATGGCTTTTTTGGCGTTTCCGAACTTCCCGAAATTTTAAAAGCGGTTGGTGCCGATTATCAAAAGGAATTGCTTGGCGAACGACATCTTACAACACCTTCGCATTTTGCCTATCTAAAAATTTCGGAAGGTTGCGACCGCACCTGCTCTTTTTGCGCAATCCCGCTCATTCGCGGAAAACATCAATCAAAAACCATCGAAGAAATTGTTGCCGAAGCTAAATTTCTGGCTTCAAATGGCGTTAAGGAATTGTTGCTCATTGCCCAGGATTTAACGTATTATGGCCTGGATATTTATAAAAGCCGGAGCCTGGCATTGCTTTTAAAAGAATTGGTAAAAATCGAAGAAATCGTTTGGATCAGGCTTCATTACGCTTTTCCGGCAGGTTTCCCTGAAAGTATTCTCGAAATTATGGCCACTGAGCCAAAGATTTGCAAATATCTCGACATCCCGCTCCAGCACATCAGCGACAAGATTTTAAAATCAATGAACCGCAATCACGATGCAACCCAAACAATGCAATTGATTAACAGGATCAGAGAAAAGGTTCCGGGCATTGCACTTCGAACAACCATGATTGTAGGCTATCCGGGTGAAACGGAAAGTGATTTTAAAAAACTGAAGGAATTTGTTAGAGAAGTCGGCTTTGAAAGGTTGGGCGTATTTACCTATTCCGCCGAAGAAAATACAACCGCTTATGCACTGCCCGATGATGTTTCTGATGATATTAAGCAGCAAAGAGCTAACGAAATCATGGAAATTCAGGAACAGATTTCGCTGGAACTGAATAAAAGCAGGATTGGTGAAACGCTCGAAGTAATTATTGACAGGCTTGAAGGTGGTTTTTGGGTTGGACGGAGCCAGTTCGACTCGCCGGAAGTTGACAACGAAATTCTGATTCCGGAAGAAAATATCCTTACTCCCGGTCAGTTTTATGCAGTCAAAATCACCGGAGCCGAAGCCTTTGATCTTTTTGGCGAAGTACAGTCGGAAATTGGATAATCATCTTACATTTGCCGATGTTTTTTTAAGAGGTTGCATTTCGTTACTAATTTTTCATTAAACATTTGCCCATGAGTATTTTCGGAAACCTGATCTGGCTGATTTTTGGCGGCATCATCATCGCCATCGAATATGTAATTGCGAGTATTTTATTGATGATCACCAT
>CAIYZW010000914.1 GCA_903930725.1 uncultured Bacteroidota bacterium | reverse complement strand
GCTACATCGGTAATGACGGTGGTAACAGGGCTTTGCTCAATAGCTTTTGAAAGCGTCCGAAGCCTTGCATTTGTTATGCGTTTTTCATTTTCTGCCTGCTTTCGCCCGGTAATGTCAATAAACGAAATAATAACTTTTGAAAGCGTTTCCTCGTAACCCGGCACCACCGAAAGATTTAACAATAAATCTCTCTTATCGCCTTTTGGGGTAACAATCGGAATTTCACACCCGAACTGTGTTTTTCCTTCGGATAAAGCAATTAGCTCCTCTTTGAAAACTTCAATTGAATCGGAATTAAAATAAAGCGGAAGGTTTTTTGGAATATCATCTTTATTCTCCGCATCAAAAATTTTGACACTGGTCTGGTTGATTTCTACAATTTTTACCAAAGCAGCCACTTCAAGAACTTTCTCAGGTTCGGTGGCAAAAAATTCTCTGACATCGGTAACGCCTTCATTTTTTAATTGATTAAAAAAACTTTTTACTTGCGAAAAATCTTCCTCCCAAATAGAAATCGGTGAAAACTCGAACAAACTATGCAGTCGTGCTTCATTCTCTTTCAGGGCTTCTTCGGCTTTTTTGCGCTCGGTAATGTCGTTGATGCTTGACAGAATGAAGGGTTCGTTGTTGAAATTCAGAATTTGGGCGGAAAATAAACCAGTTAAAATCTCACCATTCTTTTTCCTGAAAAGGAACTCCTTTCCTGATATTTCTTTGCCTTCAAAAACGGCAGAAATTACCTGTTTTCGGTTTTCGGGATTTACCCAAATATTTAACTCTGTTGCCGTAGCTGCCCTGGCCTCTTCACCGGAGTAGCCTGTGAGCCGGGTAAACGCATCGTTACATTCGATAAATTTTCCATCTTTAGCACGCGTAATGGTGATGGCATAATTTGAGGTAAGAAAAGCCTTGGAATACCTCTCCTCGCTTTCGCGCAAAGCATCCTCTGCCAGTTTTCGTGAAGTAATATCCTCGAAAGTTGCAAAAACCTGATAGGGCTTTTCGTTGCCTGGTGCAAATTGCGGAACGGCATTTACATTTATCCAGATAAATTTTTCGAGGGAAGGATTGAAAATTCCCATCATGGTGTTTTGGATTTGTTTTCCGGTACGCAACGCTTCTATCGCAGGATGTGTATCTCCGGGAAAATCAGAGCCGTCTTTATGAATGGCCTTCCAGCGCGGATCCATCGAAGTGCGTCCCTGCATCTGGTCCAATGTTAGTCCCAGTATTCTTTCTGCCGCAGGATTGGCCGAAATAATATTACCGGTAGCATCCTGATAAACTACTCCCTGAATCATTGTTTCGAACAAAGTCCTGTACTTTTTTTCATTCTCCATCAAGGCTACTTCTGCGTGTTTGCGGTCGGTGATGTCAACCATGGTAATATAACATCGTTCAGTTTCCCGGCTGACGATGCCCGAAAGGAGAACTTGCTTGAGTAAAGTTACTTCGGTGAGCAAGGTTATTTCGCAGGTTTCTTTGTCTTTGCTTTTAAAAACTTTTTCTAAAAATTGATTAAAAGTGGGCTTTGAATCATCGGAAACAAAAAAGCCAAAGCGGCTGTTTTGGAGCAGGCTGCGTTCTTTACCGAGCAGCTCGGCACCGTAGAGGTTTAACCTGATGATTTCGCCTACATTTGAAAGTGTGAAATAGCCGGTGGGGGCAAAATCGTACAAATCAACAGCATCCTGCGTAGCAGATTTGGCTAATGTGAGTTCCTCAGCCTGCATTTCGATCTCAAACTGGCGTACCTCGAGTTGGTGGATGAGCCTTTGCAGTTCATTTTCCGTAATAGGGTCAGGGGCTTCGGGAACCTTGCTTTTTAAAAGCTCTTCGGCTTTTTGGCGTATTGCATCCAAATTGTTAGATAGCTTATCCTGATTTTCCATTTTATTTTTTTTACGAAACAAATCTAAGATAAATTCATGTTCCAAATTCAGAATAATGAAAAATGCGGTTGTTAATTTTAATTTTTGTTAGCCGAAGCTTCTTTTTGGATTTGGAAGCCCAGTGTGGAAATTGTTTTTAGTTTTGCTAAAATTATCCTTGTTAATGAAAACAGTATTAAAACAATACATCCCATGAACCAGCTTATCCCTGGCGACAACCGCGAAGTTTTACGCAATGCCATCAGCGAAAGCTGTGTTTTTCTTCATACCCATATCATCAAACTAAAAGTAAACGGCAAGGTGGAGAGGGAGTAGGCCGGAATTACGAAGATACCCATCATTTTTCACAAGAATAATTGGAATATTCCATAGAATACTGGCAATAATCCATGGAATACTGGCAATAATCCATAGAATGCTGGCAATAATCCATAGAATACCGGCAACTTTCCATGGATTACCGGTAACTATCCATGGATTATTGGTAACTATCCATGGATTATTGGTAAGAATCCATAGAATACTGGTAAGAATCCATAGAATATTGGTAAGAATCCATAGAATATTGGTAAGAATCCATAGAATACTGGTAAGAATCCATAGATTAACTGGAATAATCTAAATAATGATGGTAGAAAACTAAAGAAATATTTCCAAAAAATTGTGCTGTTTAAAATATTGTTTTGATATTTGTACTGTTCAAAACAATAAATTCTTTCTCATAATATAAACTTAAAAAAATCACCATTATGGCAAATTATTTTCCTGTAAGAGAAACCGAGTTTATGGTATGGCTCGGAAATTTTGTAACTGCTGTAAATGCAAATCTTGCCACAGCCGGTTTGGTTGCAGCCGATTTAACACCCATTACCACGCTTCAGGCAACACTAACTTCCAACATTGCCGATGTTGAAACCAAAAAGGCGGCGCTTGCTTCGGCAACCGAAACCAAAGAAGCCAACAAAGAAGCTGTTATACAAAAAGTGAGGGCGCTTGTTAACCGGATTCAGGCCAACGCAGCCGTAACACCGGCCATTAAAGCCCAAATGGGAATAACCACCCGCGACGGCGGCAATTATCCGCAGCATCCAGTACCCCCCAACGAACTTATGGTTACCTTGATTCCCAAAATTGGCGTCGAACTCGACTGGAGCCGCAACGGCAACGGCCCCGGAACGCAATTTGTTATCGAGTACCGTGTTTTGCCTTCGGCAGCCTGGCAATTGCTCGATATTATAAACAAAACCAGCTATTTACACAGCGGGATTGCGATTGGCGAGGGCATCGAATACCAGATTAAAGCCCGCAAAGGCAGCTTAACCAGCGGGCCGTGCAATACGGCTGTTATACATGCTGGCGCCGAGCTTTCGGGCGAGGTGTAGGAAAAGGTTTATTGCTTAGGATTTCACCACATAGGCACATAGGACACATAGTTTTAGGAAGAAATTCTTTTTTTTCTATGTGTTCTATGTGTCTATGTGGTTAATCTTCTTTTTTTACCACTTAGGCACTAAGGGCACTAAGTTTCACTAAGGGATTTCTTAGTGTTTCTTAGTGTACTGCGTG
>CAIYZW010000913.1 GCA_903930725.1 uncultured Bacteroidota bacterium | reverse complement strand
GTGCGATACATTAAAAAGCACCGGTGGATTTCCGGTTTCTTCCATTTCGAAATCAAGATCCAAAACCTGACCTTCGGTAATGACCACATTTTCGACCGTAACCGGGAAGTAACCAACCTTTTTGGCTGTGATGGTGTAGGTTCCTGCCGGAATATACTTAATGGCGTACAAACCACAATGATCGCTGTAATCGAAATAATTGTCAATGCCTTCTACTTCTATTTTTACATATTCACCATTGGTTGCACCTAATAAAGTCACTGTACCCGAAAGCGTTCCGCCCCCGGGATTGGTGTTGATGTTGTACAAAGTTCCGCCGCTTCCCATTTCGCGGGCATGGACGGCTTTTCCGGTAACGCTGCATAAGGTTCCATCGGCAGATAAATCCATGGCATTAAACGAACCCGGAGTATTGATGCTAAAAATCGGAAGATTGCTTTGTTTGCGGAAAAGGAAAAAGTCGGGTTTGATCTGATTTAATGGTCCCCAGCCTGCGGCGGCAATCAAAGAGCCATCACTCGAAAGATCAACTGAAACAACTTCATCGCCGCAATTTTGATAAACCCAGAGTGGCTCAGGCGAATAAGAATTGAAGGTATAAATTTCGCCATCAAAACTACTCGAAAAAAACACAAGCGTTCCCACTGCAACTGTTGAACCATCAGCAGAAATGCCAACACTTGCAACCCAGGCCGAGGTACCGCCACCGCCAACTTTATAATTCCACTTTAAATTATACGTGTTGTTGGTGATGTCGTATTCGTGAAGATAGGCGTAGCCGCTGTAATCGCCGCTTACGAGGTATTTCCCGTCGTAGCTGAAAGCAGGTGGTGCCTGGTTGTAATAATAGCCTTCATAAATAACGGAGCCATCGGCAGAATCCATCACCCACATTTTTTTCAGGCCGGTTCCATATTGGCAAAAAACCAGTTTTGAGCAATCGCCCGAAGCAGCGAAAGCCGTTCCTGCACCTGCAAAACCGGTTGTCCAGTCGGGATCGCTAACTCCGATGGTGTAAGCCCTGACATTAGTTTTATCCAAGCCGTTTGGCATATTTTCGACCACATAAATTTTTGTGGCATCCAGATTAAATTTCAGGCCAATAATTGATGTGGCATCGGTAACTTTTTCCCAAACCAAAGTTTGTGTTGCGGTTTCGTAAACCTGAAAAAGATTGCCGTAACTATAAGCCACGTAAGCACCGTCCTCGGTCATTTCAATCGGCCATTCCCAATCGGCAACAACAGGTTGCTCCCAGATTGGTATGCTACTGTTTTGATATAACGAAACCCTGACATTGTTTAGCCACCATTCGTTAAACGTGTATCCGGCAGCACTCGAAACCTTTGTTCTGGATCCAATCCCGACCGGGTCGCTGAGTTGCCAGTTAATGTTAACGCTTCTGCCAGAGCCATCGGTAATATACCTTTTATCAACCGGCAAAACCTGAGGGCTTTGCTCGCTTTGAACAGAAAATCCTTGTTCAGGATTGGTTATTGATTTTTGAAGCGAGTAGCTTTGGTTTTGAGCTATCAACCCAGCACCCAGCAGGAAAGCCAGAATCACAACGAAAAACTTTTTCATAATCATTAAATTAAAGTTGAATTAAAACGAGTTTATTAACTATTGTTTGATTATTTTTCCATTAAAAACCTCATCACCAGCCGAAACCCGGTAATAATACATTCCAGGCATCAAACCATCGGCATCAAAAGTAAACCTATTTTTATTGGTAAAATTTGTTGTCAGCAATTTTCCGGTGATATCAAAAATCTGAACAGCCACCACTTTTGAAGCAAAATTATCGAATGTAAAAACTATTTCATCTGTAAACGGGTTGGGTGATGTTGATACAGAAACGGCCACAACAGGGTTGTTTTCACCAATTCCAGTAACTACCATTCCAAGACTGCCGTCGGGTTGAATATTTTGGGCATAAATATTTGTACTTCCGTTTCTGTCGTCTTCCCAGGCAGCAAACCACTGTCCGAAATAATAGGGCGACATATCACGATGAATTTTCGAACTTGAGACAGTACTCATATTAATAAATTGTTGCGGCCAAACATAATTTCCATCGCTGTCGAGCATTGTCGCCTGAATATTAGAAGAATTTCCTTCTTCAAAAATGCAGATAGCGCGATCATGAAGTCCCGATGCTGATGGAAGGCTGTAATCGTTATTAGAAAGTGGGATGAGCATTTTGCCCTCATCGCCCCATAAACGGCTGCCGCCAAGATCGAGTTTTTGTACGTAAAGTCCACGCTGGTTTTGGTTCAGATCCTGTTCGCTGAAATAAACCATAATCTCCTGGTTTGCATCTAAAAATGCGGGTGCAGGATACATCCGGTTTCTTGCCTCTGAAGTGGAAACCACTACACCACCAACCGGCATCGTTATATTACCTTGGTCGTCCATGTGCTGAACGAAACAATTAAAATGAGTTCCCACATCGTTGCGGTACCATGAAAATACAATTCCGCCGGCATCGTCCGGGCACATCTGAAGCGTAATTACCGGTCCCATTGCAACCGGAGGTACAATTTCAGCTTCGTTTGCCCAAATATTGTTACCATTTGCATCTAATTTCTGAACGTAGGTCCCACGGTTTGGAGCATAAAATGGTCCGGTTTCCTTGTGGTAGATCAGATAAGCATTATCACCATCAGCAGGCATTAAAAAAGGATAGGTGTAACCTATGGTAGTACTGACAAGAAAAATCCCATCGCCCCAGAGTTTGGTTCCATCTGGTGAAACTTTTTGAAAATGAACTTCTGATTTTGTTCCGCTACTTATCCAGGCGAATACAGCGTTGCCAGCCTGAGTTCCACAAACTTTCGGTGTTGGTTCAAAATTGATGCTTGATGAAAGTGCCACTCCATCTTCACCCCACATCATTTCACCTGCCGGCGAAACACGGTAACCAAAAGGATTTAGTGTGCCTGTGCGGATGTCAGAAAAAACCAAAAGTGCACAATTCTCAGCATCAACCGACATGTCCCAGTCTGTAAGCCAGGTATCCTGGGCGTTATCGCTGACCAGGATGCCGTTGTTTGGCCATTGCGGATTCCCGTCTTTATCAATACGCTGAAGGTAAACATTGTAATTGCCGGTGTGGTTCGAAAACCAGGCAACGTAGGCAAAACCATCGGTGCAAACCGCAATTTTCGGGATGACCTGTTCGCCAGTAAGGTCGGTGTAACGTGTGTTTTCGGCAGCGTTTGAGTTCCATTGTGCCGAAGCAATTTGCCAGCCCAAAAGCATAGCCAGCAGCATAGTAAAGATTTTTTTATTCATGATTTTAGATATTTAAATTT
>CAIYZW010000912.1 GCA_903930725.1 uncultured Bacteroidota bacterium | reverse complement strand
TTAAAAATACAGATTTTTTTGTGTAATGAATTGAAATCTACCTATAAAATGCTTCACGAAGGATGGTTTAATACAACCGAAGACTGGAAAAACTGATGCCTACATCATTTTAAAATAATCACAGATTTCTGTAACACGAATTAATTATCCGAAAACAGGAAATTGACCTCAAATAACTGGCTTCTTAGCCATTTATATACAAACCTGGATGGTATTAAAACGAAGGTAAGACATTTTGAAAACATCCCGCGTTTGTAAGAAACAAAAAAGCGGTTCAAAAAAAATGGCGGAAACATATTCCCGCCACTTTTTAACCGTGCTATAACGTTCAATTACTTCTGGTTATTCATTTTGTTGAGTTTGCTTTTGCGGATACCGTAAGCAAAATAAAACACAAAGCCTATGGCCATCCACGCTATGAGCCGCATCCAGTTTGCCCAGCCAAGACCAAAAATCATTGCGCCGCAAATAATAATCCCAAGTATAGGCACAAGCGGCACAAAGGGTGTTTTAAACTGCCGTTGCAATTCGGGCGATTTTACCCGCATAATCCAAACGCCGGCGCATACGAGCATAAAGGCAAACAGGGTCCCGATGCTGGTCATATCGCCAACAATATCCTGCGGAACGAAACATGCAAAAACGCCAACAAACACAAAAAACAACAAATTCGATTTATACGGAGTGCGGAACTTAGGATGAATATCCGAGAAGATTGATGGAACAAGGCCATCGCGGCTCATCGAGTAAAACACCCGCGACTGGCCATAAAGCATCACCAAAATAACTGACGAAAAACCTGCAAGAATAGCAACCGTTATTAACTTTCCAAGCCACCCAAAGCCGGTCATGTATGTTTGAACCGCAAAAGTAACCGACGCCTCTTTTCCAATCGTCCTGAAATCTTCGAGCGTAGCAACGCCTGTAAGCACATAAGCAAACAAAATATAAAGTACCGTGCAAATCACAAGCGAACCCAAAATCCCGATAGGCATAGCCTTTTTGGGGTTTTTAGTTTCCTGCGCAGCCGTCGAAACAGCATCAAAGCCAATAAAAGCAAAGAAAACAACACCAGCAGCGCCAAGTATCCCGAGTATCCCGCCAAAATTATGCGATACACCCTGGGCATCAACAAAAGTAGTGGCTTCGGGAATAAAAGGAGTATGATTTTCGGGTCTGATAAACGACCATCCAAAGACGATAAACAAAATTACAATCGTAACTTTTGTAATTACGATAATTGCATTTACAAGCGACGATTCCCTGGCGCCCCGTATGAGTAATAATGTAAGAAGAAAAACAATGATCAACGCAGGGATGTTGATGATGCCATGCGAAACAACCTCTCCGGCACTGTTTCGGAGCGCTTCAAAAGGCGAATGGCAAAACTCATAAGGAACTTTCATATCAAAATACCCGAGCAATTTGTTCAGATATTCACTCCAGGCAATGCTAACC
Source organism: uncultured Bacteroidota bacterium (assembly GCA_903930725.1). GTDB lineage: Bacteria > Bacteroidota > Bacteroidia > Bacteroidales > 4484-276 > CAJATL01. The sequence continues at coordinate 89 of CAIYZW010000912.1, read as the reverse complement.
GTGGCAGCGCCTAAGGCATATTCCAAAACCAGGTCCCAACCAATAATCCAGGCTACCAATTCGCCCATGGTGGCATAGGAATAGGTGTA
>CAIYZW010000911.1 GCA_903930725.1 uncultured Bacteroidota bacterium | reverse complement strand
GCCTGTCCGGTAGTTTTCGATCATCACGATAATGGGTCCCTGGTCGATGGCGAGGTGTGATTTGGCGTACCAGTTCTGCTCCTCGCTAAAGCCATCCACAAAACCGTATTCGCTCCAAATTTTATCTCCCAGATCGTAATAAAAATGCCGTAAAGCCTGCATCGAATATTCCGGGGTGTAAGGAAACGACGACAAAGCTGCTGTTGGCTGAATCACGCCTTTGTCCCACTCCGGGCAATGCGCAACGTAACCTTTATAGCTGTCGCCTGCCGTTAAACCCCAGCAGTTTTCGCCGAAGCCTTTAAATTTCTTTGGGTTATCAATGCAATACGCCCGGTTGATGAGCGTGTGATGGGTGTTTTGCTCCAGGTAATCGGTGTGCCAGTCTTTGAGGCCGCGTGGATCAATGCCCAGAAAAGTGTAATGCGCAAAAAACAGCGGCCCGCCGTATTCAAAACCCAGAGGCAGCATGATGTCGTAATAAGTTTTTCCGTTCAGATAAGATGTGCTGTTGACCCAGCCGTTGAAGTAAACATCTGAAGTGATCGGGTGGGTAGGGGAGGAGGCCGACATGATGTAGGTGATGAGACATTCGTTAAATCCGCGGATCGGGAAATTCATATCAAAACCGTTTTCGACGCTCCAGTGCCACCAAAGCATGGCATTATTGCCGTTGGTGTGCCAGTTCCAGTTGGCAATATTCCAGAGGTTGGTAACGCGATTGCGATAATAAGTTTCGAGGGGAGTGCCGGCATTAAAATATTCCCTGGCGCATAAAAGTCCCATAAACAAATAGCTGGTTTCGACGATGTCGGCGCCATCGTCCAGATTCCCGAAAGGGACGGTTTTACCGGTAGTTCCATTCATAAAATGTGGGAAAATACCGTGGTAGCTGTCGGCTTTATTCAAAAAATCAACCATCTTTACCAAACGACGGACGGCGGTGTCTCGGCCAATCCAGCCACGTTCCACCGCAACGATGGTGGCCATGATGCCAAAACCGGTTCCACCGATGGCACAATCTTCGGAACCAAAAGTCCCGGTGCCAAAATTGGGAACATCGTCGGCTTCGTTGATGAAATCCCAGTAATAATCACATTTTACAGTGGTACTTCTTTCCCTGGCCAGTCCACTCACCGGGTGGGCGTATTCCCAGAAATATCTGAAAGTCTGCCGCTGGACAACATCCAGCAAAGCCGAATCGGACAAACCTTTTATTACACCAACAGGCTTAATGGAGCCGCGGAGGTTCTCATCATTACTGGCATTTTGAGCAATCAAAACACAATTCGCAAAAAGTAAAAGTGCTAAAAGGATTCCATTTTTCATTTCAAATTCAATTTAGTTTCCGGATACTTCGTCCGACGTTCGTTTCTTTGGTTGCAAATGTAGTAAAATAGGATGTTTGAGGAAGTTTTGGAGAAAAGTTTTGCACTTTGTTGGTGGCTTTTTAAGGGGAATAGGAGACGGTAACGCAATTCTCACCTGACACATCATAAAATGTCACTTGAGACATTCCCGAATGTCACCTGAGACATTTTTTTTATCACAGGTGATATTTTTAGCATCAACTTTCAAATTAGCCGGAAACCCAACTGGCATTTGATGTCCATGAATTTTCCGAGAAACTTTGCCGGTTAAATAAAAAGTCTAAATTTGCATTAGGAAAATTCAGAATTAAGCTATAATAACCGGATGAAGCTTTTTATTAAATACATGGTTTCGATTCGCTGCAAAATGGTGGTGAAGTCAGAATTGGATAAACTCGGGCTTCATTACCTGATTGTTGATTTGGGCGAAGTCGAAATAAGAGAAAGGCTTACTACTGAAAAGCGTGAGCTGCTTAAAGTTGCATTGCTCAAATCAGGTCTTGAACTGATGGATGACAAAAAGGCCATACTGATTGATAAAATCAAAACCATTATCGTTGAGATGGTGCATTACACCGACGAGCCTCTTAAAATAAACTTTTCGGATTACCTCAGCGAGAAGCTTAATTATGATTACACGCACCTTGCCAATCTTTTTTCGGAGACTACGGGCATTACCATCGAACATTTCATCATTGCACACAAAATTGAGCGTGTAAAAGAGCTCCTGCTTTACGATGAACTTAATCTTTCCGAGATATCCTACCTGCTGAATTACAGCAGCGTAGCTCATCTTTCCAACCAGTTTAAAAAGGTCACAGGTTTAACACCTTCCTTCTTCAAAAAACTCAAACACAAACGGGTGAGCACACTCGATAATCTGTGAATTGTGTAAACATTTACTTTAATTGTGTAATGTTTTCAGGTGTCGACAGCCCGACCTTTGTGCGGTGAACAATATTTTGATTTTTCGGTAAAACCCTAAAATGGTGGTTTACTGAAATTGAAGTTTTGTTACTGCAAATTTTTATCACCATCAAAAAATTAATACAATGGACGTCAGCGAAATGGAAAAATCGAAAGCACATATTACGGTCGAAATAATCGAGTATGTTCCTAATTCAGTGGTTATTAAGACCATTCTGAAAAAGTCAACCGGGAATATCAGTGTGATGTCGTTCGATAGCGGCGAAGGATTGACCGAGAAATCCACACCTTTCGATACTTACGCTCAAATTATCGAAGGTAAAGCTGAGCTTGTGATTGACGGGATAGCAATTTTGCTCGAAACCGGCCAATCGGTAATTATTCCGGCACATGCCCGTAATCACATCAATCCAAACGGCCGGTTCAAAATGATTCTGACGATCATTAAAAGCGGTTACGAGTAGGGATAATTCTCTAATTCATCATAACGCCAGATTGCGTGCATTTTACACAGCCTGCTTTACGCGCTGCGCAACACTTTTGGACAAAAACCGGATAATCATGCTTATTTATTTCTAAAATTACAAACTTGAAAATTCACATCAAATACATGGTGAGTAACCGCTGCAAACTTGCAGTGAAGGAAGCATTACGAGGACTTGGGCTTCATTTTATTGTTGTTGATTTAGGCGAAGTGGAGATTATGGAAAATATTTCGATCGAACAGCGTGAAGAACTCAAAAGCGCTTTGCACAGTTCAGGACTCGAATTGATGGACGACAAACGCGCTGTGTTAATCGAAAAGATTAAAAATGCAATTATCGAAATGGTTCATCATGCAAATGAAAATGAGATTGTTAAAACCAACTTTTCGGATTATTTAAGTAAGAAATTAAATCACGATTACACCTACCTTGCCAACCTGTTTTCGGAAGTACAGGGAACAAGCATCGAGCAATTTATAATTTCACATAAAATCGAACGTGTAAAAGAATTGATCATTTACGACGAATTAAGCATTACCGAAATTGCCTGGAAAATGAATTACAGCAGTGTGGCGCATTTATCCAATCAGTTTAAAAAAATGACCGGGCTTTCGCCTCTTCATTTTAAACAGCTAAAAAATAAACGAAGAAGTCCGATTGAAGAAATCGGGAATAACGATTAACGCTTACGGCCTCAAATTAATTAATGCAAAATGGAACGGACAAAAAAACATGATTCTTTATACGCCAGCAGTTTGATCGAAGCCAGTCTGGATCCGCTGATAACCATTAGCCCGGAAGGTAAGATTACCGACATGAACGAGGCAAAGGTTATTATTACTGGCGTGGAGCGTGAGAATCTTATGGGTTCTAACTTTTTCGATTATTTTACTGAACCCGAAAAGGCACGCAAAGTTTATGAGGAAATATTTGCAAAAGGAAGTATTGCCGATTCGCCGCTTACATTTCGCCATAAAACCGGCAAACTCACGGATGTTTTGTTTAACGGTTCGGTTTATAAAGACGAAAAAGGCAACGTGGTTGGAGCTGTTGTGGTTGCAAGAGATATTTCGGAGCAAAAATGGGCTATCGAATTGCGGAAGGCCAACAAAGAGCTGGCTTTTCAAAACGATGAGAAAGAAAAACGTGCGGATGAATTAGGCATCGCCAACAAAGAGTTGGCCTTCCAGAACGATGAAAAGGAAAAACGTGCGGATGAATTAGGCATCGCCAATAAAGAATTGGCATTTCAAAACGATGAGAAGGAAAAACGTGCCGCTGAGTTAATCATTGCTAACAAAGAGCTGGCTTTTCAAAACGATGAAAAGGAAAAACGTGCGGATGAATTGGGCATCGCCAATAAAGAATTGGCTTTTCAAAACGATGAGAAAGAAAAACGCGCTGATGAATTAGGCATTGCCAACAAAGAACTTGCATTTCAAAACGATGAGAAAGAAAAACGTGCACAGGAATTAGGCGTTGCCAACAAAGAACTGGCTTTTCAAAACAATGAAAAGGAAAAACGTGCAGCCGAACTAATCATTGCTAACAAG
>CAIYZW010000910.1 GCA_903930725.1 uncultured Bacteroidota bacterium | reverse complement strand
GTGTTAAAAGATGAAATCATAAAAAACACTTCCCAGGCATTGAAAATTCGCGATCTGGAAATTGATGAAATGAGGATTGAAGTTGAATATTTGAAATCTGGAAAAGAAGCTGTGGTGCTGGCTTTGGTATTAAAAGAAGATATCATAAAAAACACATCCCAGGCTTTGAAACAGGAGTCGGAGGAAAAGCAAAAATTATTGGATGATATCCACGAATTGAATGAAACAATTAAAAAAATTCAAAGCCAAAAACTTAACTTTTTCGCCATTCATCACTGGATAATCAAGCGGATAGAAATTTATTTCCAGATAAGGAAAATATTAAGTAGCGGGCTTTTTGATGAAAATTACTATTTGGAAAACAACCCTGATTTACAACATTCTGGAATGAAACCCGTGAGGCATTATCTGCGGTTTGGCGGATTTGAGGGACGAAATCCATCCAGTGCATTCAACAGCTCATTTTACCTTGAGAATAATAAAGATGTTAGTGACACAGGAGTTAATCCCCTGGTGCACTATATTTTTCATGGAAAAGAAGAAGGCAGATTGCCTTTGATGGCCGGTTTAAATGAAGAGCTGCATTTGTCGTTGGCTCGATCCGGTGACGAAAATTTTGACGAAATCATTCAATTAAAATCGGAAATAAACCTTTTTCCGGATGACTATCATTAGTTTCTTCACCGAAACAGATTGACCAATAAAATGACGGATTTTTTGATCGAAAAACAGCAGGAATTCTCATTTCAGCCGCTTTTCAGCATCATGATGCCGGTCTATAATCCGGCAATTAATTATCTGGAAGATGCCGTAAATTCTGTCTTAAGTCAGATTTATCCCCATTGGGAATTAATCATTATTGATGACCATTCAAATCCGGAAGTCGAAAAGTTTTTGACGTCGTTTGGTGATAATACAAAGCTAAAGTACAAAAGACTTGATAAAAACTCAGGGGTGTCGGTAGCATCAAATGAAGGTATTCGGCTCACTGCGGGCGATTACATCATTTTTATGGATCACGATGATGTACTTGAAAAAGATGCCCTCGTCCAAATCGCAAATTTCCTGCAAAATAAAAAATCCGACATTTTGTACACCGATGATGGAACCATCGATCATAAAGGATTGGCCTCTTTCCCTGCATTTAAGCCCGACTGGTCGCCTGAATTAGCCCTTTCATTTTGCTATGTACGGCATATTGTGGTTTATAGCAGGGCAATTATTTTGCAAACCGGGTATTTCAACCCCGAATTGAATGGAAGCCAGGATTATGATTACTTTTTGCGGGCAACACATTTTACAAACCAAATCGATCATTTGCCAATCATCCTGTACCATTGGAGGAATCATAATGATCAACTTCACAAAAACAATGATAGTCTGATGGCTGGTTTGAACGCAGTTCAAAACCACCTAACTTTATCCGGTATTGATTGGGTTAAGGTTACCATGCCTGAATTTGCAACTGAAAATAGTTTAGGAATTTACAAGTTAAATCCATCAAAGAATTTTGATGATTTGGTTTCGATTATTATCCCTGTCCGCAATGGTTATTTGCTGTTGAAAAAATGTATCGATTCGATAAATAAATCATCCTACCGGAATTTTGAGATCATCATTGCGAATGATGAAAGTGATGAACTTCTCACAGTAGATTATCTTCAAAATATCGAAAAACAAGGTATAAAAGTACTCACCATTGAACGGTTAAACAACGATTTTAACTATTCCAGGCTTAACAATAAAGCTATCGGAATTGCCCGGGGCGATTTCCTGATTTTATTAAACTCTGATACCGAAATCATTTCCACCGAATGGATCGAACAAATGCTCATGTATTGTAAAATGCCCGGAATAGGAATTGTGGGTGTGAGATCGATATTTCCGGATCAAAAAATTCAACATGCCGGAGTGATTGTAACCATGGACAAAAAGCCTGCTCATCATCCTTTTATTGGTAGTTTTGGAAATGGGTACATGAATTTCGATTTGTGTGCACGTAACTATTCTGCGGTTACTGCTGCCTGTTTGATGATCGGTAAAAACGATTTTATTAAAACAGGTGGTTTTGATGAAGTCAATTTGAAAGTATCTTCCAATGATGTCGATCTCTGTTTACGGGTTTTAAAAGGCGGCAAGCGTGTGGTGTATAATCCCAATGCCCTGATAATTCATCATGAAGGAGCATCACGAAACAGGCATCGAAAACCAGTTCCGTATTTTTCCGATGATCTTAATCTGATCAGGAAACATAAAAACTTTACCGATTCCTGTTATAACCCGAATCAGCATAAAGAGGTGTTTTTTGCAACGGATTTCAACAGGAATAACCGATTGCACTACTTTGAGAAAAAGGAGTCATTACTGAAAGCGGTGTTTTTTACTCACAACCTCAACATCGAAGGGGCACCCATGGTTATGTTTAAAGTGGCGAAGTACCTAAAATCGGTTGGAAATTTTCACATTGAGGTTCTCACCCAGGAGGATGGCCCTGTGAGAAAATGGTACGAAAATGAAGGTATAACTGTTAGTGTACTGGATGTTTTTTCTTCGCTAACCCGGGAGAGTTACCCAGAATTTGTAGAATGGCTTGGCAATTACCTGATTAAAAGTAATACCGCTCTGGTTTATGCAAATACACTGGATGCCTTTTGGGCCATCGATGCTTCATATTTCGCTGAAATACCATCGATCTGGGGAATACACGAAAGTAACGACCCGATAGATTACTACAAGTCCCATCCACGTTTTAGAAACCTCGTACCCTGGATTTTTAAAACCATATTAAAACCAAACCGCAATCTGTTCGTGTGCAAATCCACCATGCATCTGTTCGAAAAATACAATCAGTTTGGGAATATGGATTTTATTTACAACGGAATCCGGGTAAACTCCGATCACCCTCATGATACGGGTTATCTGGAAATAAAAGCCAGGCTTCCTGATAAAACCATCATAACCATCATTGGTACAATTTGCGAAAGAAAAGGCCAGCTTGATTTTGTTAAGGCAGCAAAGCTGATCCTCAAATCGAACAATAATCTTCATTTCATGATAATTGGTAAAAATTATGATGATGAATATTATCATCTGTTAGTTGATGAGATTGACAAGATAGCGGATATTGTGCTTCTGGATAGTCAGGAAAATATCATGGATTATTATAGGGCTTCAGATATTTTTGTTTGTTGTTCGTACAACGAATCCTTCCCTTTGGTAATCCTGGAAGCCATGTCGTGTTCGCTGCCTGTTGTAACAACACCGGTTTTTGGGATTTCGGAGCAATTAACTGATGGTGAAACAGCCTTATTCTTCAATCCAGGCGAAGTTCAGCAATTGGCAGATAAAATAAAGTTCCTGCTCGATCATAAAAATGAGGCCATTGAGTTGGGTAAAAAAGCACGTACAGCGGTTGAAGTGTTATTTCGGGAGGAAGATATGATGCAAAAATACGAAGACCTTTTTAAAACAGTGGTATTTGAAGATGCAGTTGCCAGGCCATTAACATTTTAATGTTGCATTTTTCGATAATTATTATGTTTCCCACGCCTGCTGATTTTATAGTTCAGAAAAAAAACCTGCAAATTGATAATGATGCGTGAGTTAAGTCTGGTAAGATGGTTGGCCGCGTTGTTTACTGATTTCGCAATTTGCCGATGAAAAAACCTATGTGAAGTTGCCAAAGTGGATAATTTGGGCTTGTATGGCATAAAATCAGGCATAATTTACCAGGAAATTGCATCAGATTTTAGACTAACAAAATTATTCCAGCCAGAAAACCATTGATAACCACTTATCCACAACCAGGATGATGCCCGGATT
>CAIYZW010000909.1 GCA_903930725.1 uncultured Bacteroidota bacterium | reverse complement strand
TTATTGACGACCTCGTGGATGCGCTTGTGCTTTCGCTGAATAATCAGTTGGGAATTTATAACATTGGCAGCGGATATTCCAAAAGCGTTGAAGAAATTATCCAGCTTGTGATGAAGCACAGCGGAATAACCAAACCTTACCGGTCGAAGGCGGTGACACGTACCAACGAAATTTTCGATCTTTATGCTGGCATCAGCAAAGCCGAAACTGAACTGGGCTGGAAACCAAAAACACCGTTTGAAGATGGTATAAAACAATGTATTATCGCTTTTAACCAAAATCGTTAAGAATCTTGCCATTGAAAAAGATACTTTACATCAAACATGCCGAATCGTCGTTCGTATTGTCCGATCAGAGGATTCTCGAAAGTGAGTATAAAGTCGTTCCATTTTTGATTAATCAGAAAAAAGGTGGTTTTTATTTTTTTAAAAGGATGGTTAACCTTGTTGTTTTCCTGCTTTGGAATGCACCTGGAAGTTCTGCTTTTGTTACCTGGTTCGGTGATTATCATTCAGCAGTGATGGTGGCGGTTGGCAAGCTGATGGGTAAAAAAGTGATCATCTTTGCCGGTGGACAAGAGGCAATTTGTTATCCCGAACTTAAAAAAGGTGTTTATTATAAAAAATGGCGGGGGCGTTGTGTAAAGTTCGCACTGCGTCATTCTTCGATGATCATTCCAAACCATGAATCGCTCATTTTCCATCAGAATTTTTACTATACCGCTGATGGCAAAAAAGACGGCATAAAACATTACGTAAAAGGAATTACCACGCCAATAAATGTTATTCCAAATGGAATTGACACCCGGAAATTTTATCGTAATTCCAACATCCCAAAAGAAGCAAACCAGGTGCTTACGGTAGGAACAATGAGCAGTACAGCCGATTTTGTTAACAAAGGTTTTGATCTTTTCGTAAACCTGTCACGCAACAATCCCGATCTGAATTTTACCCTTATCGGGATAAAACCGCATTTTATGCCTTGGATTGAAGAGCATTACCAAATAAGCAAGGTGCCGAATCTTAAACTGATTTTCTCGTTTTGCCCGGATGACGTGCTTTTTAGCGAATATAACCGTGCAAAGGTTTTTGTACAGGCATCAATCACCGAAGGAATGCCCAATACGTTAAATGAGGCCATGTTATGTGAGTGTATTCCGGTGGGATCAAATGTTAACGGAATTCCGGATGCAATTGGTGATACCGGCGTAATTATAAATAAACGGGGTGTAAAAGCCCTCGAAAACGCAGTGCAAAAGGCGATTACGCTTGATACCGGCACAAAGGCAAGGCAACATGTGCTTGATAATTTTACAATGGCTTTACGCGAGGAGCGCGTACTTCGTTTGTTCCATGAATTTGTTTAGAGTGGCTTTGTAAAACCAGCCATCGCTTGAAAAAGCTTTCACTGACCAAAATTCAGATCTTTAAGAATTGAAAATGCGTTGCCTGGATTGCCTTTCCAGATCAATCTTTATCCTCACAAAAAATAGGATTATAATTTCACCATCACCAAAATCATTTTCTTACTTTTTCTTTGCTTGCCCGTTTGATGCTTGCATTTAATTCAAAACCGATGAGCAGAATGAACGAATTGAACGAAACCCAAAGCAGAAATACCAGCAAAGTCCCGATGGAACCGTAAAGCGCGTTGTATTGCGAAAAATGTTCGATATAAAAATTAAAGACATAAGTCGTCAAAATCAATAGTAGCGTTGCCAGTGCCGAACCTGCCGAAATAAACCTGAAATTGCCGGTTTTTGCAGGGGCGTAATAATATAATGATGACAGGGAAAACAGGAACAGCAGGATAATCAGGAGCCACCGCGTAAACTGGATGATGATGATGGTGAAATTATCGGTAAGAATTCCCTCGTCCACCAAAAAATCCATCACATAGCCACCAATAATGAACAGCGAAATTGCAACAATGACCATAAAAGCATTAATAATAACCAAAAAAATGGCAATCAACCTTTGTTTATACCAGGGCCTGGTTTCGGTCGAATGTGTGGATTGATTAAATCCTTCGATGATTGAATTAACACCATTGGTCGAAAAATAGAGTGCAAGGATAAAACCTAGCGAAAGCAGGTCGGAACGCGGCCTGGTGATTATATCTTCGAGGGTGGTTGAAACATAACCGTACAAAGTTGCCGGAATCACATCTTCGAGTAGTTTCAACAAAGTAGGTTGGAAATCGTCAATCGGGACAAATGGGATTATCGTAAAAAAGAAAATGATGGATGGGAAAAGTGCTAAGAAAAAATCAAACGAAATTGCTGAAGCCCGCATGGTAAGCCGGCCTTCAAAAAGTCCTTTAAAAAAGAACTTTAAAATGTCGTAAAGCGAAAGGTTTTCAAAGCCCGGTAGTTTAATTCGTCGCGACAGCTTTATCCAAAAAGCCGCAAAATTCCTGAGAAGCGTAAGGAACTTGCTCCCATATTTTATCAGATATTTATTTTTTGGATCGAGCAAAGTGTTGAAATTAAAACTTACGTACTGCTTTCAGGCTCATGTCGAGGCTTTTGATATGATGAGTCAGGGCTCCGACCGAGATAAAATCAACACCGGTTTCGGCGTAATGACGAACAGTTTCGGGGGTGATGCCACCTGATGCTTCTGTCTGAAATCTTCTGCCAATCATTTTTATTGCGGTTCGAAGTCCGTCGACAGTGAAATTATCCAGCATAATCCTGTCAACGCCACCTGTTTCGAGTACTTTTTTGAGCTCATTAAAATTCCGAACTTCGATTTCGATTTTCAAATTTAACGATTTTTTGGTCAGATAATCTTTTGCTGCTTCAATAGCCTGACTGATTCCACCGGCAAAATCAACATGATTATCTTTAATCAAAATCATATCGTACAAACCGCTGCGATGGTTTATGCCACCACCGGCCATAACCGCATATTTCTCCAGAACCCGCAGGTTGGGTGTGGTTTTGCGGGTATCAAGCAATTTGGTTTTGAGGCCATCAAGAAGCGAAACCATTTTATTTGTGGTGGTGGCGATGCCGCTCATCCGTTGTAAAAAGTTCAGTGCCAGTCGCTCGCCTGATAAAATCGAAATGGATTTTCCCTGAACAGTAAAAGCAATATCGCCTTTTCGAACCTTTTGCCCATCATCCATCAAACCAATGAATTTTAGCGATGGGTCGAGATGATAAAATACCTTTTTGGCAATTTCTATTCCGGCAATTACGCCATCTTCCTTGATCAACAATTCGGCTTTGCCTGTCGCATCCTGAGGAATTGTTGCAAGGGAGGTGTGATCACCATCGCCAATATCCTCTTTGAGTGCATTAATAATAATTTCGTCAACGTTCATATTCAACAGCTTTCACTCGTTTTGTAAAAGTATTTCTTAGCTTTTGTGAGATAAAATTTGCGTAAAATTTGCGGTTACTCTTCTTCAAACTGAAGTTGCTGAATTAACCCTTCGGATGATCCGTTTTTGATGAGAATATAAACTCTGAAAACCTTCCCTGTAGAGATTTTTAAAGTGCCAATCATGTATTGTGAGCCGTCGTTGGAGGTTCCTTTATGATCCATTTTAAACGACTGAACAGGTTGTGCAACCCAAAAGGCTTTCACAATTTGTTCGGCTTGTTTTTTACTGTACAAACCATCATTTCCGGGAATAGTCAAATCAACAGCAGTGTTAAAATGTGTGGCAAGTTTTGAAGCATCACCAACATTTAATGCCTCGCTTATTTTACCCATCAAACCTGTTTCCTGAGGTGGAACAATGCCAAAAAACACTACCGGAAGAAACAATGAAACCATTAAAATAAATACCCGATACATAATTATTTGCTTTAAATAAACTTGAAACCAATCCTTTGCACTGATTTGCAAATGTAAGATTTCCCGCCGGAAAACAAATTCTGTTTTTGTTAAGCCCCGAAAATCGTACCAGAATTTAAATTGACAATTTTTAAATTGCCGATTTTGCCTCATACCTGATTCATCCATGGGAGCAACACAATTTATTTGTGAATTGTTGCAGTTAAGTTTTTTAAGATTTCTGAAAGCTTTGCTGTAAGATGCTTTCGGCTGAAATGGTTAATATTTTGCAAATGGATATTTTCCTGTCCTTTTTTCTGGATGAACTGTGTGCTGATGATTTCTTTTATTTTTTGAACATCCTCAAACCCGGCTACTTTGCCGCTGCCGGTTTCCCGGATAATGTTTGCTGCATCACCATTTTCGGGTCCGATGCAAAGAATTGGCCGGCGGGACGACAAATACTCGAACAATTTTCCAGTCAGGATCATATCGGCGTTGGGGGTGTTGTTAATCAGCAGGAGCAAAAGATGCGATTTGTGTTGCTCGTCAACCACTTTATCGTGGTCGAGATAGGGGATAATCCGAAGATATTTTTCCAGACCATGCTTTCTGATTGATTCCATCACAAAAAAATCAACTTTACCAACAAGTTTAATCTCAAGGTTTTCGGCAAATTGAGGGAGGTTTCGTGTTAAATCATTTATTGCTGCCCATAAAACCTCCGGATTTCTTGATCTAACAAGCGAACCAACATGGGCAATCGAGAATTTTTTGTCGGGTTCGATGGGTCGGTTTGGATAATCTTCTTCATCGAAACCATTGGTAATCACCTCATAATCACGCTTCACAATTTCGTTGAAGTGTTTTTTCATCCCTTCCGAAATTACAATCATCCGATCGGCATTTTTTAATACCTTTTTTTCCAATTTTTTATGAAGATTGTCAGCCCAGGGTGTGAGGTGGAGTTCATGGTAAAAATCAATGCCTGTCCATGGATCCCTGAAATCGGCAACCCATGGAATCCCGGTTTTTTTATGCAAATCAAAAGCTATGAGGTGCATCGAGTGTGGTGGGCCGGTCGAAATAATAGCATCCACCAGGTTTTTGGAAAGGTACGCTGTTAAAAACTTCACCGACGGCTTAATCCAGAATTTACGGGCATCGGGAACAAAAAAATTGCCCCTAATCCAAACCGCTATTTTTTCGGTAAGATTTGTCTTTTTCTTCTCACTCAAAAAGGCAGTATTTATTTTATCAGCCTTCTTTTGCCCAACAAATTTTTTGTAGAGGTCGTAAGGTTCCCACACTTTTGTCCGGAGAATCTCAAGGTTTTTGGGAATATCTTTTTCGAGCGAAAAATCAGCAACCGGATATTCCGGGTTTTCGGGCGTGTAAATCACCGGTTCCCAGCCAAAATCGCGCAGGTACTTTACAAACTTGAGCCACCGCTGAACACCTGCCCCTCCGCTTGGAGGCCAGTAATAAGTGATAATGAGTACCTTTTGTTTTTGCTGCGAAATCATATTTTTTGTCGTGATTTGTTGTCCCGGTTTATTTTTGCTTTGTAAAGATGAGTACGAAGATTTTGTCAAACTCGTCACGAAACACCAAACGTGTAATTCCGATAAAAAGCACCGCTGCACTTAACGATTGGGCCAATAATTTTAAGAGATAATTAATTTCGATGATATTCAATAGGTTAACCGAGAATCCCAGCCCGATTCCAAAAATTAAAAATGGCAGAATATCTAAAACCTGAAATTTTAAGGCGTGTTTTAGCGATTTTTTAATCTGGATAAACGAAAAAATGTAGGCGATAAAACTTGCTGCCACAAATCCAACAAGCATAACATAAATACCTAAACTAAAGCAACTTACTATCGAAATAAGAATGAGCGCCTTTTTAAAAACCTCCATCCTAAAGGTTCTGTTTGATTCACCCCGTGAGTTTAAAATGCTGATGTTGAGCAAATAAAGCGGTGTAAAAAGATTGGCAAGGATAAGAAGCTGGAAAAGTTCGACCGTTGGCCTCCATTTTTCGGATAAGAGCGTAATTATTAATGGATAAGAAGCTGCCATTACAAATCCGCTCAGCGGGAAAACAATCAACGAAATTGATTTGGTTAACTGCCGGTAAATCCGGAGTAACCGCGCATCTTCGTCCTGAATTTTCGAAAAAAGTGGGAAAGTAGCGTTTTGAATGACCTGTTGGGTGGTGCCGTTCACGGTTTCGCTCAATTTGTTGGCCTGAAAATAAAATCCTACCTCATGAAGCGAAAAAAAACGCCCCAAAAGTACCGTGTAAAGCTGATTGAAAATAACGTTTAAAATATTGGTTCCCAATAATTTGAACGAAAAAGACCAGACTTCTTTAATAATTTCGAACGAAAATTTAAAAGTTGGCGCCCACTTTACAAAAAACGGGAAAATAAAAAGCCTGATCAGGTGAAACCCAATTTGTTGCGCCACCAATGCCCATACGCCATATCCGAGCAACGCCAGAATTATCGCCACACTGCCACTAAACAGAAAACTCGAAATGTTGATAATCGCGTACGACCGGTAATTTAGCTGCTTGATAAGTTGGGTGTAATGAATAAAATAAAGCCCAAAAAAAATGGTGGAGGTAAAAAGAATTCTGGAAATATTTGTAAGTGCCGGTTGTTTGAAAAACGTCGCAATTGCTGGTGCAGCAAAAAAAAGGATTAAGTATAAAACCAACGAAATGCCCAGGTTTACAACAAAAACAGTATTATAATCGGTTTGGGTAACTTTTTGCTTTCGGATGAGCGCCTGTCCAAATCCGCCATCAATCAAAACCGACGACAGCGAAACAAAAATCATCAAAACAGCAATCAGCCCCACTTCCGACGGTAACAGCAATCTTGCAAGGACAATTCCAAAAATGAGCTGCACAACCTGTTGCCCGAGTCGGTCGAGCGAACTCCAGGCAAAGGCACCAACCATCTTTGTTTTAAACCCGTCACTCATAAATTACCAAATCAGTAAAATGCAACCTGTAAGCCGCCAGCAGGGTCAAAACCTGGAATTTCTCACCCGAATTACCATTTTCGAAAAGCCATTTGCAATCTTCAAAAAGTTCTTTATGGTCGGATAAAAAATGGATGTTTTGGTTATAATAATTGTTGATGTATTCGCGCAGGCTATTATTTTCCTCCAACCACGAATCAAACGGGTTCATCCCCGATTTGAGCGTTCCCGATAAAATATCCATGAGCTTTAAATTCATCCGGCGATAATAGCCCGGACTAAAATACTTAAATATTCGCCGCGACTTGAACGGGCTAACCCCGGTTTTTTCCCATCTGTACTTGCCAAACTCAGGATGCTTAGTCTCGATCCAATCGAGATAAATGGCTTGTTTGTATTTTAACGATTCGGGAATGGAGAAACAATAGGTCAAAAAATCGAAATCCATAAATGGTGAAGCCGTTTGCGAAAACAGGTCAAGATAGATGTTGCCACTCAAGGCGCCCAAAAAAGCCCGGCCATAAAATTTGTACAATTCCTCGGTGGGATATTGGCTTTGGATATTTAAAATGAATGGTTTGATGCGGTGCAAAAGCTTTTTGGATAAAACACCCGACTCGGCTGAAGGTGGCGTTGGGTATGGTTTTGATAAGAATGACCCGATAACGGCATCTCCAATAATTCCAGTATGAATCAGTCCAAATTTGCTGAAATTCATTTTTTCGGTCGAGTTTAACGAATGTGCAGATCCTGAATAAGATACAAGGCCATCGTTGATTAATACAGTCTTTTCGATGTTTTTAAGAAAATTACCATAATCGAGCGACATGAACAGAAATTCGTGGTGGTAGTCGTGAGCAATTTCTTTTGCAATTTTTTCGTCGAGATAATCGGATTGGCTGAATGTAAAATTCAGTTGATTCTCGTAGCCCAGCTTATGCGCCGTCAAAACAGTCATTCGCGAATCGAGTCCGCCACTCAAAGTTGCAATGTGCTGGTAATTATTTTGAATGTCTTTTTCAAATTCAAGGCTGACGGCTTCATTAAAAAGATTATTGATATTGTTGATGATCTGGCTTTTGGTTTCATGGGTTTGTTGGATGTTGCGGAGGTTAAAATATTCGGTAACCGATACACGATCGTTTTGAAATGTCAGAAAATTACCCGGCAACAATCGTAAAACATCATCAACCAAAGTTTGCTCATTTAACATGAATCCATTGGTTACCAGCAGGTAGGAGGCTTCGATGTTTAATTTTGGGTTGAGACTCAGTTTCCTGAGAAGATAACTTATTTGGCTAAGATTTGAACTGAAGATAAAATAATCGCGGTTTTGAAAATAGAAAACTCGTTTTGAACCTGAATAATTGGTAAAAACTATCCATTTCTGTTCAACTTTATCAAAAATGAAACCCGAAAACTCGCCTTTAAGGTTTGTGATAAACCGCTCACCATGAGTTTGGTATAGTTTTTTTACGACTTCAAATAAACTTTGCCTGGAAGTACTTTGCTTTAGATTTTGCAGGTTTAAAATAACCCCGTCAATGCCAATTACGAAGTCGTTATCCTCGTTAAGAACTTTATCGTCGGCAAATTTGCCGTTGGTAATCAGTTCAGCTTTAAAATCAACCGAATTTATGGTTTTAATATTAAAACCTGGTTTGGTAAAATCCAGGTTTTTCTTTTGGAGCGGGATAATTTCACCAGCTAAATTCTTATTCTTAATTAAAACTGTAAATCCATTCATTAGACGCTTATTTTCGAAATTGATGTCTTTTTTGACAAAAATCACAATAGTCAAAACTCAAAAAACAAATTAATTTTTAGGAAAATTTGAATTTTGAATTTCATTTTTTCTAGCTTAACCAGGTTAGTTTTGATGTTTCAGAATCTTGTGTGGTAAAAAAGTTTTGCTATCTAAAATTTAAAAACCGAGTAACTAATCAGTATTATTAATATTCTGCGATTACGGTCAAGGCTTGTAAAACATTTTGACCATTTTTCAAGGCAGTGTCTATAATGGATCTCAGGATGGCAAAGTTATCAGCAGCACTAAATATTTTGAACTGACCGGATATTTTTTGTTTGACCTTTACATT
>CAIYZW010000908.1 GCA_903930725.1 uncultured Bacteroidota bacterium | reverse complement strand
TATCGAAAATGGTGAAGACCTCAAATTTGTTTTGGACGAATTTTCGATAGCTGTTGCAAAAAGTACCCACATTGCCGGCCACAATGTTGACTTTGACCTGAAAATTACCGGATCGGAGTTTTTGCGGAATAAATTCGAAAACGTTTTATCCAACAAGCCACTTGTTGACACGATGACCGAATCAACGCAGTTTTGTGCACTTCCGGGTGGACGTGGCGGTGGTTTTAAATATCCTTCGTTAGCTGAATTATATCAAAAACTTTTTAATAATGCTTTTCAGGAAGCGCACAACGCAGCCGCCGACGTGGTTGCCACAACCCGCTGTTTTTTAGAGCTTTTAAGGATAGGAGTTATCAGCGAAAAGCAGTTGAAGATTGAAAAACCAATCATCGAAAACTTTAGAAAACTGCATCCCGAAACCATCGAAGCAATCGAACTGAAGGTTCAATCGAACAAGAAAATCAGCGAAAAGCTTGCAAAACTCGGGGCAGGACGGGCTCCAAATGATGAAAGTATAAAATCCGGTGGAGAACCCTCCGAAACTTCCTTTGTTCATCTTCATGTGCACTCGTTTTATTCGGTTTTACAGGCAACACCACCTGTCGAAGATTTGATTAAAAAAGCTGTCGCCTTAAAAATGAAGGCCATCGCCCTCACCGATCATGGGAATCTCTCGGGTTCGTATTCGTTTATTAAAGAAGCCGTAAAAAATAAAATCAAACCCATTATTGGCTGTGAGTTTTACCTTGTGCACGACCGCACAAAACAAAAGTTCACCAAAGACAATCCCGACAGACGATACAACCAGGTTTTGCTGGCTAAAAATATGGATGGTTTTCGCAATCTTTCCAGGTTAAGTTCTTTAGGCTGGATCGAAGGTTTTTATGATAAATATCCACGAATTGATCGCGAAATTCTTCAGAAACATTCTTCCAACCTGATCGCCACAACTGGTGGGATTCAATCGGAAGTTTGCGACTTGATTCTCAATGTTGGCGACACCCAGGCCGAAGCAGCATTTAAATGGTGGCACGATTTGTTTGGTGAGGATTTTTATGTTCAGCTAAACCGCCACGGCCTCGAGGAAGAACGCCGTGCCAACCTGGTTTTGCTTGGCTTTGCCCAAAAATATAATGTTAAAGTTATTGCCGCCAATAACGTTTATTATATCGAAAAAGAAGATGCCAACCTTCACGACAGCCTCCTTTGTATCTCAAACAACGAATATCAGTCAACGCCAAAAGGTTATGGGCGCGACCACAGGTTTGGGTTCCCGAACGATGATTTTTACATGAAATCGCAGGAGGAAATGACGGCTCTTTTTAAAGATATTCCCGAAGCCATTTCCAACACGCAGGAAATTGCCGATAAGATTGAGGTTTACAAACTCGATCGCGACCCGATCATGCCCGATTTTCCGCTCCCCGACGATTTTGAAGACCCCAATCTGTACCTCCGCCATCTGACATACAAAGGAGCCGAAACCCGCTACAAGGAACTTACCGCTGACATCGAAGAACGCATTGATTTTGAGCTTGAAACCATTGCAAAAATGGGTTACCCCGGCTATTTTCTGATAGTTCAGGATTTTTTGAACCAGGCTCGCAGCATGGGGGTTTGGGTTGGCCCTGGAAGAGGTTCTGCGGCAGGTTCGGTGGTGGCATACTGCCTGCGCATCACCAACGTTGATCCGCTTGAATATGGCTTGCTTTTCGAGCGGTTTCTCAATCCCGACCGCGTTTCGTTGCCCGATATTGACATTGATTTTGACGAAGATGGCCGGGAAAAAGTATTAAAATGGGTTGTCGAAAAATATGGAGCCAGCCGCGTTGCACACATCATAACTTATGGAAAAATGGCGCCAAAAATGGCCATCAAAGACCTGGCGCGTGTAAAACAACTGCCGCTTTCCGAAGCAAACAGGCTCTCCAAATTAATTCCTTCAACTCCGGGTACCACTTTTGAACTGGCCTATAAGGGAGTTTCGGAACTAAAGCAGGAAAAGGAATCCAAGGACCCGTTGGTAAGAGAAACGCTTTACAGCGCCGAACGTCTCGAAGGCACACTTCGGAATGTCGGGACTCATGCTTGTGGAATCATCATCGGAAGAGACGACCTGATCGAACATATTCCCCTTAGTACTTCTAAGGATTCGGAACTATTGGTTACGCAGTACGAAGGTAGTTTTATGGAAAAACTGGGGATGTTAAAAATGGATTTCCTGGGACTTAAAACTTTATCAATCATCAAAGATGCAGTCGAAAATATCAAGAAATCAAAAGATAAAATTATTGATATCGAGGATATTCCTTTTGATGATGCCGAAACATTTAAACTTTTTAGCCGGGGCGACACCACCGCCATTTTCCAGTTCGAGTCGGACGGTATGAAAAAAAATCTGAGAGAACTCAAACCCAACCGTTTTGAAGATCTGATTGCCATGAATGCGCTCTACAGACCGGGTCCGATGGAATATATCCCAAGTTTTATAAGGCGAAAACACGGCAAAGAAAAAATTGAGTACGACATTCCCGAAATGAAGGAAATACTCGAAGAAACTTATGGCATCACGGTTTATCAGGAACAGGTAATGCAGCTTTCGCAGAAAATTGCCGGTTTCAGCCGGGGTAATGCCGATAATCTACGTAAAGCAATGGGAAAAAAAGATCTGGCCCAACTCGAAAAAGTTAAAACACTCTATTTTGATGGCGCCAAGGAACGTAATCACGACATAAAAAAAATCGAAAAAATCTGGAGCGACTGGCGGAAGTTTGCGGAATACGCTTTCAATAAATCGCACTCGACCTGTTATGCCTTTGTGGCATTCTGGATGGCTTATCTTAAAACACATTTTCCGGCCGAGTTTATGGCGGCAGTTCTCAGCCGCAACCTGAGCGATATTACCAAAATCAC
>CAIYZW010000907.1 GCA_903930725.1 uncultured Bacteroidota bacterium | reverse complement strand
TTCAAAACCGGAAATCAGCGGATCGGCAATGGTGATATAATTGGTTTTTGTTAACGAATCGGCGCGCCAGTTGGCTTTTACCAAAAGCTCGACCGAATATATGCCTGGCGCATTGAAAGCAAAATGTGGATTTTGAATTATCGAAGACTGCTCGTTACCAAAATCCCATTTCCAGCTTTCAGGGCTTCCCAGCGAAAGATCGGTAAACTGAATTGAATCGTTGGTTAAAGCAAATGTTTTATTAGCTGCAAATTTGGCTACCAAAGGTGTATAAATTTCGATATAGTCGTATTTTATTTCGGAATCTGATTTATTTCCTTTGGAAATGGTAAGCATTACATCATAAAAACCAGGTTGGGTGTAATGGTGAGTTGGGTTTTTGAGTGTGCTTGCCAGATTATCGCCAAAGTTCCAGAGCCAGGAAGTAGGTTCGCCTAACGAAAGATCGCTGAAATGAATCGGGAAGTTTACAAGCCTTTGCGTATAATCGGCTGTAAAATCAGAAACCAAAGGCTGTGTAACGGTGATGAAATCGTTCTTTAAAATGGAATCGGCATACATGCCGGATTTAATCTTAAAAAACACATCATAAACGCCGGGCGTTGAATAAACATGTGCAGGGTTTTTAAGTATTGATGTGCTGCCATCTCCAAAATCCCAAAAATAGGAATCAATAGTTACTCCGCCATTAAAAGAAGCATCGGTAAACTGAACATTTAAAGGCGCATCGCCTGAAGTTGGATTTGCTGTAAAAGCAATGCTGAGCGGCGAATAATAATTCATTTCGAAGGCTCCATCCCAGACAATTTTTGGTGCGTTAAGCACAAAATTTCCTGTACTGTTGAGCTGCGTAGATGTTGAATCGTAATTACCGGTGGAATTAAACCAGTCAATTTTGTATAAACCTTTGGTGTAGTTGCTGAGGTTAATTTTTCCTCCGGTAACCTGTGGTGGCGTGCCATTTTGGTTAACATATTCCCAGTTATACTTTTTATTCTGAATCCAGCCAATGGCATGATCGCTATTGCGTGCAACGAAGCTCCGGAGTACCGGCGCATAATTAAGCAAGCGGTATTTGGCAATTTCCATGATAGCGTTTCCAACATTCTCGACAAAAATAGTGTGTTGACCTACCGGAACGCTGATGGTATAATAAGCATTGGCAGAAGCGGTGTTGTTGATCATCATTACACCATCGAGCCAGATTTTAATCTTCGATAGGCTAACATTTGCCCCTGAAAACACGGTAAACTCGCCGGGCTTTGTGTAATTTACATGAAAGGTTGGCGGATTGCGCGACGAATTAAAAAAATACCCGTATTGATATTTGCCAAGGTTTAATTCGTTTGGAATGAGCGATCCGTTGGGTTCGATAACAAAATCATTAGCCGGCGCTTTTTGAAAAGTGGTAACAAATCCCGGAAATATATCGAGTGTAATGTTTACATCCGAATTGCAGAGCGGGCTTTCGTAAACTACATTATTTGCAGGAAAATTTACCTGTCCGAAAAAAGTTGATAGTGGCCCGAAATAATCAAATAAACCATTTGGATAAAGATAAGTATTCCACCACCACGACATAGCCGTGGTTACCGTGCCGGACAATGCCGAAGCCCATAAAGTGTTGTGAAAAGTTATACCGGTCGGATCTTTTTGATAAACTTCTTCGGGCGTATGCGCCAAAGCAAATTCGCCAACAATGGCAGGCTTATTATATTTCGACCGGTAATCTTTTGAATAATTATAAATCTTAAGCTCCAGATCGGTAATTAAATCGTAAATATGCATTTGTGTAAAAGTGGTGGATGCACTATTCCAGTAATCGGGATCGTGCTCGGGGATAGCAAAGCCACTCGAAACTGGCCGGTTGCGGATGTCGGAATTTTTGGTGAAGGCGCTCATTTCGTTGAGCCAGCTTACGGTTTGTGTACGGAAATCGGTATAAACACTTGTGTTGTCGGCTTCCGAAAGTATTTCCCACGAAGCCGTGTAAGGCGAATATCCCCACCGGGCTATGATATATCGTATTTTTCGCTGAAAATAATTTTTGGCGGTGGTGTTTACAAGGAAATTCTGTGGGTCGCTGCACGGGCCTCCATTAGCAATGTTATAAGGATTCTGAACCCATCCGGGCGTGTTTGCAGGTTTCATTTCGTCATGAATCATGATGTTGAGCTGGCAATAAACGCCGTTGCTGGCGAGGCGTTCATAAATCCAGTCGAGCGCCCAGGCGCGGTTTTGGCGTGCCGAATAATTTCCAAGCCCTGTTTCCTGCCATTCGAGCTCAAAACTCCATGGAGCCATCACTATTTTTGTAAAATTGCCGCCGTTTGCTGCAAGTTCGCCAATCCAATCCTGATAAACGGTAAATCCCTGGCTCCATTCGGTCCAACCGAGGTTTGTTCCAATTCCCAGAAATTTGCTCCCGTCATCGTAAGCAAACTGATTATTTGCCGCCGGGTGAATGTATCCGCGCAAAGCGGAAGTGGTGCATGCAAACTGGCCGGAGGGATAAGCCGTGGTTCCGTTAATGTCGGTGCAGGTGAGCAGGTAACTCCATGTTCCGGTTTCGTTTGGGGCAAAGCGAACGCGCCAGTCGGGGCTGCCAACAGCCACAAGATTGTTGGGCTGCGGCATGCTGTAAGCCTGATAATAAAATCCATCAACATTGTAAATAACTCCGGTTGGCGAAGTGAGTTTGCACTTAAGATTAACCTGGTTAAAATCGTAGGGATTGGAAAACGAAGCAGTAAGGCTGATGGTGAGTTCAAATTTCTGATACTTTGAAACGGTGGCCAAATTTGCCGTAA
>CAIYZW010000906.1 GCA_903930725.1 uncultured Bacteroidota bacterium | reverse complement strand
TACCTTTAACATTAATGGTTTTACTTTTTGCCATACTTTCTCAAATTTGTTTGAATCATCAAAAGCGCCAATAATTATTTCATTCAAAAGTAAATAAATCTTTCAAGCATGGATGAGATTAGATTTTAAGATAGACTCGATTTTGTGTTTTGCTTCTTGATATTTGGATTTTCGTAATGATTTGGAGTTAACCTTCTCATTATGTTATTCTCCAATGGTGGCGGTTTCGGCGCATGAATGGCTGTCTTTAGCGCTGTCCATCCATTGTTTTGGTAAACCTACTTTGCCCAACAACTTATTCGCTTTTTCTAATTTGTCGGGGAACAAAACAATATCGTCATATTTGTTCAATGACTCGTCAATCCTCACAATCGGGATTTTTCGTTTCTTTAATTCAGCTATAATTTTCATTTTTCGGGTTAATGTTATTTGTGTTTGTCAAAAGTAATTAATTTTTCTTTTTCCTGCGAACCAAAAATCCACCATACTCAACATTTATTCTGAACGATTCCCAATCGTCATTCTTCTCACCTAAAACTTCAAAATCTGTTACCACCTCTGGCAGATACCTGGTAATTCCCATTCTGTAAAGGCGGGTTCTTGCTTTTGTGCTGCCTGTTGCATAAATCCAGGCGTAAGGATATTTGTCGGTAAACGCATAAATTGTCGCAACCACCGTTGCCAAAACCTTTTCGCTATCGCCATTGTTCGAAATTACTGTATCGTCAATCTCACCGGTTGTAAGGTCCTTATCACCAAAAGCAAGATTGTAAACATCTTTAATGTTGGTCTGTTTGTATTGTACAAGTTTGTGGATAAGTCCTTTATGCCCTTCGCTGATAAATTCAAAAGTCTGCAACTTATCACCTGAAGCCAACGGATATTTCGGCAATTTCATTTTTTTGCAGTTAAATATTTAGTTTGAGCAGTTGTCACTTTTAAAATCATCTCTGCTTCACTGAAACAGGTTCTTAATTTTGAAGTAAAAGTAATTAATACTTTCCAAGATAGATAAAACAAAGATTATTTTTCCGGACTTGAATTGCATTTAGCAGTAAACCGAAATAAGAAATTACTGAACGGATTGGTGTTCATTGGTGAAAATGGAGAATTTCCAATGTCCAATGTAAAATGCCCAATGAAGAAAGTAGAATGTAGAAAGAAAATCCAGGAATTAACCTTTCTTAAACTCCGAACGAAAGGCTGTTGATGTATTCGAGGATTAAACTTGCAAAACCCATAATTACAATACCGGCCACACAAATAGCAAAACCGATTTTGGTCATCCAGTCATTTTTAAATGTCGGGATGGCAACATCTGATTTGTTGATAAACATGGCTTTTACGATAAGTAAATAGTAGTACAATGAAATGATGGTGTTGAGAACTGCAATCAAAACGAGGATATAAAAACCCTTTTCGGCGGCTGCCGTAAAGAGGAAGAACTTTCCAAAGAAACCTGCAACAGGCGGAATTCCGGCCAGCGAAAACATGCTGAGCATCATAATCAGGCTGAGGCCGGGACTAGTTTTGTAGAGGCCATCATAATCGTCGATATTTTCCTTTTTGGAGAAATTACTAACAGCGGCCACCACGCCAAAAGCACCAAGGTTCGAGAAAATATAAACCAGGATGTAATAAACGATCGAAGCCATCCCAAACGTGTTGCCACCAATCATTCCAAGCATAATATAACCCGCTTGCGATATGGAACTGAAAGCCAGAAAGCGTTTGATGTTTTTCTGACGGATGGCAAAAAGATTGCCGACAGTCATTGTAAGCACGGCAACAACATAAATCACATTTTGCCATAACTCGATAATTGTCGGGAAAACTCTGAATAAAATGATGGTAAGTACCGCTACTGATGCACCTTTCGAAATAACTGATAAATACGAGGTAACATTAATCGGGGCGCCTTCGTAAACGTCGGCAGTCCAGAGATGGAAAGGGACTAAGGAGATTTTAAATGCCATCCCTGCAAAGAAAAAGATAAAGGCCAGAATTGATAAACTCGAAACTGCAAAATTTGCAGCCACAATATTAAAATAAATCGAACCAGTTGTTCCGTAAATCATCGAAATACCCCACAACATCACACCCGACGATAAAGCCGACGATAAGATAAGTTTAACACCGGCTTCGGCAGAATTTCTTTTATAAACATCATACGCAGCCAGAGCAGCAACAGGAATGGTAGCCAATTCGAGGCCAAGATAAAACATCAGGAAATCGCCGGACGAAATCATAAAATTCATCCCGATAAGTGTCGAAATGATAATCACGAAAAATTCGGCAACTTTAAATTCGTTTTCGATGGTGTTGAGCCAACGGTCGGATTGAATGAAAACGATGAGAACACCGATATTTAAAATATTCTTGATAAGAATTTGCAGCTCACTTGTGCGGTACATTCCACCAAACATTTCGCCTGTTTCGGCAGGAAAAAATCCTATCACGGTATTTATAGCAAATAAACCGATGGCCAGAATCCGTATTTTCCGGCTGCTTCCTTTTTCATCCAGAATTAATTCGGCAAGGATGATTATTGCGGCCAGAGCGACCAGCAACAACTCGTGTCGCATCAACAAAATATTCGTAAAGTTCATTTCTCTATTTTCTTATAAAACATCTGTTAATAACCAATTATAAAGCAGCAATTATTTTGTCAACAAACGGTTTCAGGCTTCCCGTAATCAGTTCCGAAAGCCAGAAAGGCGCCATCCCGATGGCAGCAACCGCAGTTACTAAAGTTATTGTCGAAACCCGCTCAAACCAGGTTGCATCCTTCATATCCAGAAAATGATCGTTTTTAATCGGGCCAAGCAGCAAAACGCCAACAACGCGGAGGATATAAACCGCAGTAATTACAATCGAAGAAGCAGCAATAATGGTGACAACCCTGTGGAAGGTGTCAACATGCTGGAAGGCGCCAAAGAAAATGGTCATTTCGGCAACAAAACCACTTAAACCCGGGAGTCCGAGTGAAGCCAAACCAGCGATAACATAAACTACCGAAAGAAAAGGAATAACTTTCATCAAACCACCCATTTCGCTGATGATACGGGTGTGTGTCCGCCCGTAAATCATCCCGATAAGGGCAAAGAAAAGTGCTGTCATCAGTCCGTGTGAAATCATTTGAAGCACCGCGCCATTCAAAGCGGTGGTATTCATCATCAGAATGGCAAAAAGTACTAATCCGCAATGGCTCACTGATGAATAAGCGTTGATATATTTTAAGTCTGTTTGGAAGATGGCGCCAAAAGCACCATAAACCACGCTGATACTTGTTAAAATGATAAAAATCCAGGCTTGTTCGTGTGCAGCTTCGGGCATCAGGAACATTGCAACCCTGAAAGCACCGTAACCTCCGAGTTTCATTAAAACGCCGGCATGAAGCATCGAAACAGCAGTAGGCGCCGAAGCGTGACCATCGGGAGACCATGTATGAAATGGGAACAAAGCTCCCAAAACTCCAAATCCAACAAAAGTTAACGGGAAAAAGAAACGCTGCGCTTCGATAGGAATATGAGATTTTGCAATTTCGAGAATATTAAAAGTTAATGCGCCACCAGCACCGGATGAGTTAAAATAAATACCGAGTAATCCAACCAAAAGCAATGCCGAACCGCCCATCAGCATCAGCGTAAGTTTCATGGCTGAATAATCTTTCGGACCGCTTCCCCAGATGCCGATTAAGAGGTACATCGGGAT
>CAIYZW010000905.1 GCA_903930725.1 uncultured Bacteroidota bacterium | reverse complement strand
CCAACGGTGCCTTCGGTAAAGTCAACACCCTCGGTTTTCCAGTTCTTAGTTTCGCAAAACTTTACATACATCCTGTAAAGGTCACCGGCAAAAATACTTGCTTCGTCGCCACCGGTTCCTGCCCTTATTTCGACAATTGCATTTTTGCTGTCTTCGGGATCAGCCGGAATCAGCATGAGGCGGATTTTTTCTTCAAGGTTGGTTTGGCGGAGGAAAAGATCATTTAATTCTTCTTTCGCCATGGTCCTGAATTCTTCATCCTTCTCATTTTTAATGATATCCTTGGTTGATTCGATGTCCTCGCTTATTTTTTTGAGTTCTTCGTAACCTGCAATGATTGGCTGGAGTTCTTTATAATCCCTGCTGAGTTTTATATAACGCTTCATGTCAGACATAGCTGAAGGCTCGTTAATCTCCAACTCAATGTCCAACCATCTCTTTTTTATTAAAAATAATTTTTCCAGCATGTGATATAATGTCAAGAATAATTTTGGGGGTGCAAAGATATGATTTAATTTGATTTTTTTTGTAGAAAGCCTCTTTCCTGTAAGAATGGAAAAAACTTAGTGTACTCAATTTCAGGATATTTTCCTAACAAAAAGTTGAGCGTTGACATATTTGGTTACCGTAATCTTCTCGTCTCTTTCGATAAATCCAGCTTCAGCGGTCGCATCGTAAGTTTCGCCATCAATGAGTATTTTGCCCACAGGCCTGAGAATCGTCTTTGCTGTGCCTTCCTTCCCGATCATTTCGGTGTAGGCTGCAATGGCCGAAGTGAAACCTTCTTCTTTATCCTGCACTGAAACCAATGCAAGTTCGCCAAACCGTGTCGACATCAAGAGTTTTCGACTTAGGTAAATCGAACCAACGAGCGAAGTAAATGAAGCGATAATTACCGTGAAAAGTGCGGTTACAAGTTTACTTAAAGCAGCGTTACTGAATTCAAACCCAATATTATCAACCAAACTTAATGCAAGACCGCCAACGATAAAAACAATTCCCAGAATTCCGGCTACACCAAAGCCCGGAATCACAAATATTTCGACTGCAAGTAGCACAAGACCGATTATGAAGATGATAATCTCCCAGTTTGCTGCAAGTCCTTCAAGATACAAAGGTGCGAAATACATCAGTGCTGCTGTTATGGCTGCAAAAATTGGGAATCCCAGTCCTGGAGATTGCAACTCGAAATAAATACCACCAATAATAATCATTATCAAAATCCCGGAAATAAACGGACTAATCAGGAAACGGATGATTTTATCGAGGGCTGTAATCCGATGTTCGATTAAATTATATTTTTTGACACCGGCAACTTTCAAAACCCCTTCAATGCTTTCGGTTGATCCTTCGCAATATTTGTATTTTATGGCCTCGGTGGTTGTGAAGGTGATAACCTTACCTGAATCAGTAATTCCCTCGATTACGATTCTGGGGTCAACCATGCCTTCGGCGATACGAGGGTCGCGTCCTTTGGTTTCGGCAGTGGAGCGCATCATAGCTCGCATGTACGATTGATATTTATCGGGCAGGGCTTCGCCGGTTTGATTTACCACAGTAGCCGCGCCGATACTTGCACCTGGCCTCATATAAATACTGTCGCAGGCAATCGAAATTAACACCCCGGCAGATGCTGCATTATTATCAATAAAAACCCAGACCGGGATTTTTGATTCGAGAATTATCGTGCGGATCGAATCGGCAGTTTCGAGCATGCCACCGTAGGTATTCATGTGAATTAGAATGAGATCAGCCTGGATATCTTTTGCTGCCTGAAATGATTTTTTGGTTACATGCCAGATTGGTGGTGCAATTTCTTCTTTGATATCGAAGGTGTAAACTTTATAAACTTTGGCCGAATCAACAAAGTTTTTATGATTTTGAGCAGATAAACCGAGTGTAAAAATCAGAATTACAAAGAGTAATGCCGATTGTATTGAGGTAGTTTTTTTCATAAAAGAAATGCAATTTCATTAAAAACACAAAATGACCCGATAATGTTTCATTTTTCGTGCATCTGGCGGTAAAGTTTTTTCCAGGCGCGGCGGCTCCAATAGCTTTTCCAGTATTTTCCCCATTTGATATTAGCCCAAAGTCGTTCGTGAATATAATAGAGCATAATTATAAAAACAGCCTCAACAATAGCAACTAAGTGGCATTTCCCAAAACCTCGCTGTCAGACTGGTTGGTGTAGCTGCGGAGAAGTGCCAATGAAATGAGAAAAATGCCT
>CAIYZW010000904.1 GCA_903930725.1 uncultured Bacteroidota bacterium | reverse complement strand
GCTTTGATCTTGCTGTAATTACAATCAGTTCATGTTCTTAATTTAATCTTTTAAGTACTTCAAGGTCGTGAATGGTAAGGACAGTCCGGTTCTTCTTCATCAAAAAAGCAACAAAATGAACATCGCCGGTAATGTGGTTGATCTGGCCTTGCTTTCCAATCACCTCAAAACAGCTTAAAACCCTGTTCAAAAGTCCTTTGCTTTCTCTTTTGAGGCAATAATTGCTAACCTCAATATTTTTTGGCATTCCATTCCGGATATTACCAAAAAGTTCCTCGATGCTGAAATAGTCGGTAAAAGGCTTCCTGAAAAAGTAAACAACGTTTATCTTCATTTTGAGAATATCATTTTGATTTATTAAAGTCGCTTAGCGCTAAGCGCAGATCGCTCTGCCCCTTGTATTTTGTGATTTGTATTTTGTAATTTTTATCAGCATTGTATTTTCCCCATTTTACATGTGTATTTTCAGCACTTTGTTCATTCCCCAAAAAACCATGTAGGTTACCAGGGCGGCTTTTGTAAAGTGGTTAAAAACTGTTGCAAAATCCGTTTCGGCCTTGATAACCTGAAAAAACATGATGGGCAGCCATAAAACTAAACTGGGATGATTTTTTGAAATAGCAATAACTTTGATGATGATTGTATTATAAAAAAGCCCGATAATCAGCAAAAACACGACACCACCAAAAGCACCGTAATTGGCAAAACCTTCGCCCACCAACGAAATATCCATACTTGTACTTTCGGGAAGTTCGGTGCCGGTGAACCGTTCGAAATTTGCCCGCCCTCCGGCTTTGGCTTTTGTAGGCGCCAAAACACGCGGCAATAAACCAGCGTAAATGGCAGTTTCGATGGTTTCACCTCTTACAAAATCGTACTTTTCGGGCATGTGTCCCATGATGCGGGCAATTATCCATCCCTGATTAAGCCTTGCGCCAACATTTTGGAGTGGTTCGGTTTCGAATAATTTTGATGGCTCCATCAATCGGCTCAGTGCAATTTCTTTAAAAAGCTCCTGGTTACTTTTATCACTTTCAGCATACCAGGTGGCCATGCGGTATTCCTGCTTGGTTGATTGTAACAGCATTACAATGAACATCCCAAACGAGATGATGGCAATTTTTCCGGCCATCGGGATTTTTAAAACAAACGAAATTACCAATAAAGCGAACATCATCCAAAGAACCAACTCGCCAAACATCCCTTGCAAAACGGCGGCAAAAATCACCATGCCCATCACACCGGCAAAGGCCAGCCATTTTATTTTCGAATCGCTGAAAAGTATCAGGTAAACACCAACAAATTGCATCCCCGAAAGCAGGAAAAACAAAAATCCCAGGCTGGCCGGGAGATATTTACTTACAAGGCCTGCTGCAATTCCAACACCTGCAATTAAATAGCCGATGTAAGGATTTTGGTTGGCATAAATTTTTACTTTTTCGATATCTTCGGCCGCAACCAGCCGGTCTTCGGAAAGTGGAAAATACAAACCAAGCACCAAAGCAAGGCAGGCGGGCACCATGTAGGCCATGTAAACCGGCTCAGGAACGTCCATCCAGTATAATTCGTCATAAGGCAAAACATTGTAGGCCAGCACAGGGCCAAGGACCCATTGGAGAATGGCGAGAAAGGCAATCAAATCGCGCACTTCGATACGTTTGCCCAAATCCTGAACAAACTTTATAAAAATGCAGGCAAACAAAGCAACACCAATGGCCGAAACATAATAAAGCCCGGTAAACAACTGGAAATAAGCGAATACCGCCAGTCCAATTGCCAATAAACCTATGCTTCGGCCTGATATGAACATTCTGGATACGATTTTATGTTTTCAGATTAAGCTCAAAACTTTTACAGATTTCGGCAAACGACCATTTTTGAATTTTTTCTTTTGAGAAGGCGCCCATCTTTTGTAAAGCTTCCTTTTTGGATATCATCTTTTCGAGATAACCAACTACCTGGTCAAGATTACCGGATTCAAAGATATAGCCGTTTTTGCCGTTTTCGACAAGGTCAATGGAGCAGCCGGATTTTGTGCTGACCAAAATGGCTCTTTCGCAGGCCATGGCTTCGTTTACCACCAAACCCCAGGTTTCGCCAGGGCCTTGCGATGGCAGCGCCAGAATATCCGAAAGATAATAAACCACCGGCATTTTGCTCTGGTTCTGGAAAGGCAGAAAATGTATGTTTTTCAATCCTTCCGACGCCTTTTTCATTTCATTTTCGAGGTTTCCATTCCCAACAAAAACAAAATGAAGCTTATCATTTTTTATCTGCTTTGCAGCATTGATAAGGATGAGCGGGTTTTTTTTGGATTCAAATTTCCCTACAAAAAGTACGATAATATCTTCATCTGTAAAACCCAACTCAGTCCGCCATTTTCTGGCTTCGGCCTTGAGAGTGCCGTCGCTGTCCGAAAAACGGCTGTTATCAATGGCGTGAGGCGCATAAAAAAGATGGTCGTTTTTGAAACCATGTTTTAAAAAATATTGCCGGTTGTTTTCGCCAACATAAAAAGAATAATCAGCTTTTCGATAAATCCATTTCAGGAAAAGCCGTCTTAAAAGCTGTTTAGCTCCGCCGGTTTCGTCTAAAAGTGTGGAATCGCCGCGGAAATAAACCGGGATTTTTCCTTTAAAGAGCCGCATTGCATCATAGTGTGCCTTGTAATTCCAACCATAAACCAGTAAAGCCTCGGCATTCCAGTCAATGATGGCATTTATCAAATTTGGGCAAACAATTCCCTTAAAACTCTGTGGGCCTGGATTTGGCGAAATGTTTTCGATAAATTCGTATTCGTAACCTTCCAAAAGCGGGATGTCCCACTGAATTTGTTTTCCAAAATCCTTGTCGAACAACGATTCGCGGCTTTGGCTCCAGGTGTAAAAAACTTTAATTTCGATAATTTCGGATTTTGCCAACAAGGCAAACATAGGCGCATTGTACTGGATGGGATGCGAACTTATGATGGCCAGGCGTGTTTTCATGAATTTCCAAGAATTTTGTTAAAAAAATCAACCTGCTTGCGGGTGGCTTCACGCGCGGAAAATGGCTCAAACTCGTCCCAGTTTGTATCGGGTGTAAAGGGTATTTTGATAAGAAAATCGTTATAAACTTTTAAAACGCTTGTGGCGAGTTTTTCTTCCGGTTCATCGTTGGCAAACGTTACACATGTGCCGGCGCAGGTTTTACCAAGAATCTCTACTACGCTGCTGTTTTCGTTAAATACGGCAATCAGCGGTTTTTCGGATAAAATGTACGGGTAAAGTTTTGAAGCCGTGTAATTGGTGTCGGTGGAGCCGGGAATGATGAGAATATCGGAATCCTTCAACACCTGCAAAGCTTCAAAATAAGGTAGGCGGTTGGTAATTTCGATAACCTGATTTTCGACGCCAAACTTTTGAGCAATGGGTTCGATGGTTTTCGTTCCTTTGCCATCGGCGGCGTAGCTTGTTCCAACAAAAAACATCCTGATTTTCGAGAACAACTCCGGGCTTTCTTCTAAACCTTTTTTTAATCCGCCAAAAATTCAGCTTAGCGCGAAATTCATGTCATGCCCTCCCCTGCCGATGTACGCAAAATTAATGTGTCCATCACCTTTTGTGAAGAGGCTGTTTTTTAAAGCTGATTTTTCCAGAATATCAAAATCAACTTTGGCGCCGCCAAACGGAATTACGGTGCACATTTCGGGTTTGATGTTGGCGTATCTTTCCATGAGCGTTTTCGGGTATCCCGGCGAAACCGAGACAATCCCGGCAACTTTTTTCATGGTGGTAGCTTCGAGATATTTGTCCATCCGGTAGGCAAACCAGAATTTTGGCGGGCGTTCATTTTTGGGTTTATCCAGATAAAAATCGTTGCGCCACGGGTCCTGCATGTCAATAATAAAAGGTATCCCGAATTTATGTTTCCAGTATTTCCCGAGCACCATCACCGGAAATGCTGTGGTCGAAAAGTAGATTAAATCGTACTTGTTTTTGCGGATGAGCTTGTTGCCAGCTTTCAAAAAGAAGTAAAGCGAACGGTAGCCAATATTTCCGAGGCCGAATTTGCGGGTATATTTCGAATCGAAAGCTTTGAGATAATGAACATCGCTGTCGTCGGGAATGGTTTTGATAAGCATCGGGTCCTGGCTCATTTCCACAAATTCGGGTTTCACAGCCAGTACAGTAGCTTTCCAGCCCATGCCTTCGAAAAACGGCAGACTTTGCCTTACGCGGTGCATGTCGGCGGCATTGATGGGCGGAAAATTCGGCGAAATGATGAGTACTTTTTTCATTGGGATTTTGGCTTTATTTTCAGATAACTTCATTAACCCAGCCTACCAGCCATTTTTCTTGTTGTTCCCAGCAAAACTTGCTGGTAGCGATGGCGAGCGCTGATTTCTTGGCTTGTTCGAGGGTGGCTTTATCCCCGATAAGGGCATTTATTTTTGATGATAAATCGTCAGAGTTGTAATTTTTAAAGAGGAAAACAGCATCCGGAACTACGGCTGCAACTTCCTTTTGTCCGGCTGTATCCGAGGCTATCACGGCAATCCCGCCAAGGAGGTATTGCAGAATTTTGTTGGTGATGGTCAGATTTCGGCTGTCGGGGCGGTATTCTTCGGTGGCGAGGCCGATGTCGTGCTCAGCAATCCGCGAAAGCAATTCTTTGTGAGGCACCAGCGAATGGAAAAAAAGCTGATGGCCTTTTTCGGTTGGGAAAATCGAGGTTAGCTCATTTTTAAATTCTTCGGAGCAATTTCCACGTAAGTGAAGCTGGACGGGAGTTTCGACTTTATCAAGCGATTTTACCAAAAACTCCAATCCGCGTCCTGGCCCGATGGTTTGCGAATACCAGTGCATCGAAGGTCTGGAAAGGTCGGTACGGTCATTAAATTTACCGTCAAGCAAATCCCTTTCAGCAAGCGGGAAAACGTTGTGCAAAACCTTTGGTGGATTAACTTCTGCAAAAGCTGCAAAACCGGCAGCCATGCATTCGGAGGTGGTATAATTTAAAACGCTGTTCTTTAAGGCAAACTTTTCGTATTTCTCCAAAAGCTTTATCGGACGGGTTTTGTTGGCTTCTGGAAGCAAGTCGTGCGAATACCAGTCCTCAAAATCAAAAGCTACCTTAAAACCACGTTTTATCAGTTTGCAGCCAATCACGGTGCT
Source organism: uncultured Bacteroidota bacterium (assembly GCA_903930725.1). Classification (GTDB taxonomy): domain Bacteria; phylum Bacteroidota; class Bacteroidia; order Bacteroidales; family 4484-276; genus CAJATL01. Next base: position 3,897 of record CAIYZW010000904.1, on the reverse strand, counting down.
CATTTCCTGGTGACAGGTGTAAAGATCAGCATTTTCGCGGATCGCAGCTTTGAGGTTGGTTCTATAATTATAACCCAAAGTGAGGATGTTTTCCCAGCCGAACCTGCCGATTGCCTCACCAGCAAGCCTCCGCACAAGCCTTTGCTTTAGCCTGTACCATTTTGAAGCCTGCCCCGGAATCATGTTGATAATTCCTTTTAATTCGATTTTGGAAGTATTGATAAGTTTCAAATCTTCCTCCAATAAATCGGGGTAGGTAAAAGTGGTGAGGATGGTAACTTTAAAACCGGCTTCGGCTAAAGTGTTGGCTTCCTTTACCACGCGCGGGTTTCGGCATAAATGGCTTTGGGTTAAAATGCAAACGGATTTCATGGTTCTATCGTTTTTTATGAATCTGGTAACTGAGCATTTTTGCAGCTTTCCAGCCTGCCAATTTTTTCACCGTTTCGATGGCACGCCCGCCAAGTAGAGGGATTTTGGGCTTTTTGCCGGTAGCTTTTACCTTCGCTTCGCATATTTCGACCAGATCTTTAAACCGTGGATAAGCGTTTATGGCGATTTCCTGATACAAGGTGGCCATAGCCTGGTTAAACCTGTCAGAGTTTGTATGTTTTGCAATATAGCCCGATTTGCAATTTAAGGCGTGAAGCGCGCTCTGGAGGTTTTCTTTTTTGTTGGCTTTCGCCGAAATATTGCCTCCATAAAAAAACCGCCTGTAAAAATTGATGCCGCCAGTTGTGCGGATTCCCTTTGAAGCCAGCACTGCGCGGGCGAAATACTCGCCGTCCTGGTCAAGCAACAAGGTTTCGTCCCATGGCCCGATATTATCACAAATCGCTTTAGGCGTAAGCCAGGCACTGGTTTGTACCATCCATCTTTCGCTGTCGCCACCGTAAAGGCGAACCAAAAAATCAACCGGGTCGTCGGTATCGTGAATCCAGAAAGACTCTTCGCGTGGTTTCATGCTTCGGTAATCGTCGCCATCCATAAAATGCACCGAAGGACTTACCGCGAGGTAGCCTTCGTTATTTTCGAGGACTTTAACCTGCTCTTCGATTTTATTGTTGCTCAAAACATCGTCAGCATCGAGGTATTGGATGTATTTCCCGTTGCTCATCGCCAAACCTTTGTTGCGGGCAACGCAGGCTCCCTGGTTTTTCTGTATAAAAACCTTCAACTTGTCCGATTCATATTTTTTGGCCAGCTCAACTGTTTTGTCTTTTGAGCCATCATCAACCACAAAAACTTCGATATTTTCCCAGCTTTGGCCCAAAACCGAATCGAGTGTTTCGACAATAAATTTTTCGGCATTGTAGGCCGGGATAACGATGGAAACCAATGGACTGGTTGAATCAGACATCTTTAATGTTTTAGATGGATAAGTGTTTTTTACGGTAATCTTCAAATTTTTCTTTGCGGATATAGCCGTGATAAGGCTTTTTGTATTTAATGGGAACTAATTTTTCGGGTTCCAGAGTTTTAATCACTTTGGCAGGATTTCCACCGATTACGCAATAACCATCTGAAAATGATTTAGTTACAACCGAACCGGCCGCTACAATAGTAAGGTCTCCAAGTGTAACTCCTGGTAATATCATACAATTCATGCCTATCCAGCAATAGCTGCCAAGTCTGGTTTCTTTGCCAAACAAGATACGGTGATCGTAAATATCGTGGCCGCCACTTAAAATGCCGGTATTCTGACCAACTGTTGTGTAATCGCCAAAATACAGCTTTCCCGATCCCTGAATATAACAGCCTGAATTAAACCCGGGATTGGTGCCAACACCCACAAGAATATTGTGTGCGCCAACAACCCGACTGGTATAATGTGTCGGCCAATAGGCTTCCTTGTTGTAGCCTAAAACCTTTTGCTTGTACCAGCGGTTAAACGAAATCCTGTCGTTGGCATGTTGTGTATCCTTAATAAACCTAAAATAGGGTAATCGCGTAATGAGCCAAATAAAAATCCTGAATGGGTTTCCCAGGATATGTTTAATTTTTTCTGATGTGATTTTCATATTGCTGAGTTTATTTTTGTGTAAATGCGAAACCTGTTTGGTTTCAACGAATGTTTATGACTTTTTAATAACTCTGTTGAGGATTTCGAAATATCCCATTCCGGATTCCTTTTTAAGAATTCGCATTGTTTTGAGGGATTGGTTTTTTCCAACTCCCATAATATACCTGGCTTGATTCCATTTAATTTTTTTCAGTGCTTTTTCCTTTTGTTCAGGCGAAAGGGGGCAATCTGGGTGGTTTATCATGTCTTCAGAGCATTTCAGGTATTTGAATGGAACAGTAAAATCGAGTCGGTTGTTTTGCATTTCCTGATCTTCATGAACGCGGTACCACACTACGCCCTGAGCCATCAGAACAACCGGATAATGGTTAGCCAGAACATGCCACATCTCGAAATCGCCCAAATAGCGTTTTCCGGAAAAACCACCTACTTTTTCGAAGGCATCCTTGCTGATAATGGCCGAGAGTGGTGCTTTATGGAAAAGTTTTTCTTTAAAATAATGGCGGTGGTAAGCTTCTTTGCCGGTAAGCATAAATGGGTACATCTGAGCGCTATCCTGTGGGAGAGACGATAGTCCCCAGCCAGCTTCCGGGAATTTTTCCATGCCGGTAACCAGAATTTCAAGCCCTAAAGGATAAATCATGTCGTCGGCATCAACGTATTTAAGGTATTTTCCCTGGGCAAGGCTTGCTGCTTTGTTACGGTTGGGGTAATCGCCCAGATTTTTTTCGTTAAGAATTACTTTAACGCGTGGGTCTTTGGCCGCATAACCTTGAGCAATTTCGACGCTTTTGTCTTTGCTGCGGTCATCAACAACCAGCAACTCCCAGTTTTGATAGGTCGAAGCCATAACACTTTCGATGGCTGCACCGAGGTATTTTTCGCGATTGTAGGTGGTCATTAACACGCTCACCAAAGGTTGGTCAGTTTTTTCCATTTTCGTTTTTTTTATTGTTAGTTCAATTTTTCTTAGCCTGTATTCCTTGTGGCGGATAGCCAACGTAATGTTTTTGAGATGATTCGACACCCTTCATGCCTCTAAAAGTAGCATTAAACCCAAAAAGTAGTGCTGCAGTCCAGGCAGCCCGCACAAGATGAAAGTTATACCAAATCCATTTTATCCTTTCGCCCCAGCTTAATTCCTTCATTTTCAGTAATCTTATCTTTATCTGAGCCATCCTGACAAAGGGGTTTTTGGGATATTTGATGTAATCGTAAAACTTAAAGTTCTGATAAAGGATAATGTAACTGCGCTTAAAATAGAATGTAAAATCCTGATGATGATAATGATAAACTCTAGCCCGGTAATCGTAAACTATTTTGTAGCCTTGTGCCAGCGCATCCTTCGCCCACAGCGTGTCTTCCGAAAACATCAGCTTTTTGAATGGAACTTTTTCTTTGATACTTTTACGGTACATGGCGTTAACATCGTCCCAGTTGCAGTACTCGTGCTGTTTTTTTCCGGGTAGTTTCGTAAAATCATCCGTATTTTCGAAATAAACCGTGAAAGGCTTAGCCTCGCTTGCCGGTTTGAACCACTGCAGCGGGTTTTTTTCGTGGTCGTGGGCAACAATTTGTTGTCCGCAAACTCCTGCCACCAACGGGTCGGCAAAATGCTCCAGCATAGTTTCAATCCAGCGGTCACCGGCAGGAGTGGCATCCTGAACGGTCATCAGCACAAATTCGCCTTGCGCCAGGGTTACACCGAGATTACGGGTTTCGCCGTGGTTAAAATCTTTGGGTGGCAAATTGTGAACTTTTACAGGATATTGCGCCAACAATTCAAGCGTTCCATCTGTCGAGCCCGAATCAATCACGATGACCTCGATGGAATCTTTGAGTGTTTGGCTGAAAATCCCGTCGAGACAGGGTTT
>CAIYZW010000903.1 GCA_903930725.1 uncultured Bacteroidota bacterium | reverse complement strand
GTGCCTGCAACAAGTGCTTCGGTTAAACTCATCGGAGTAACTACGATGGTTGGGATCTCTGCACCAAAATCGATCATGAAGGATACATTTTGAGCTTCAGGAGTAATGCCTGCGCCAATAAATTTGTTTCCATCCGGAGTAACGCCATTAATGCTGTAAAAAGTCCAGTCGGAAGCATCGGCCATGCCGCGGCCTAAGGCGTAATCATTAAAAGTCATCATTTCGCCTGAAGGTAATCTTACAAATGCTCTCCGGGTATCCGGAAATGGAGGCCAGCCTTCGGCAGTGTAGCCCAGAACGGTACCATCATCAGTTACAGCTATTGGAGATAATCCACCTGTATTGAGGGAATTCGGAAAAAATTCTGCGCCGTTTTGTGCCGTCCAGATAAAACCCTCCTCACCGGCAGTGCCAACCACATACTCACCGGTTGAGGAAGCGCCAAATGCTTCACCCCATAGCTCCGGAGCAATCTGGATAAACTCATTATTGTACCAGATAACTGGTGAGCGCGATGCTGCCGGCAGATTTGCCCAGCCAAAAACAACACTTCCATCGTTGCTGATGCCATTCGGACGGTTTCCGGCAGGATTAACATCACCAATCATTTCATAGCCACCAGCCTGAGTCCATTTGAAAGCCAGGTAATCGTAGCCTTCGAGATATTGCATGCCAACAACTGTCGAACCATCAGCAGTCATACCCCAGCAAGAGGTGTAGTCGTTGTAAATAGGTTCGCCCGCAGCAGGATTGATCCCAAGATAGGTCCATTCCTGTGTTTGTGGATGCCAGTAACCAGCCATAAAAACACCCATCCCCGAAATCTGGTAATCAGGATTTCTTACTGTTCCTCCAACTAAACCGCTCTCCGAAACAGCCTGTACTGTAGCTTCTTCTCCACCTATCACAGTTATGCCTGACGACTTCGACCATAAAAAGCTGCCTCCGCCACCAAAACCCGAAACGGCAACATATTCGCCGGATTCGCTGATGTCCATCGGGAAAAGATATTCCTGAGCCATAATATTAACCTCAACTGTGGCAGGCTCAATTACTGTAAATGTTACAGGAACAATCAGCTCCGGGGTTTCAGGGTCGTTGCTGGTAATCGTGATTGATGCCGTGTATGGGCCCAGTTCAAGCCCTTCAGGATTAAGTACAACAGCATGTACTAAATTACTGCCTCCGGTAATATCGCCCTCCATGGGTATAATATTCATCCAGCCATCAAATCCTCCTTCATAGGCAATCGAAAGACTATAAACCAGGTTATCAACGCCAGCGTTGGTAACAGTCAGATTTCTTGTAACAGTCGAATTTGCCGGAGCCGTTCCATTGATAGCAGCCGGTGACACCAAAATGACCGGACTTGTGTTAAATTCCGAACCAATAAAAACATCATCAACAGCCCATCCATGCGCATAGTCGCCTTCATATCTGAAAGCAACATAAACGGTTTGGCCGGCATAACCAGCTAAGTTTAATACTACCTGCTGCCATGCCGAAGCAACAGAGGTGTCAGTCCAAATCTCAACAAAATCGCCATCCGCCGGATTTCCACTGCCGGTACTGATTAAAACACTGTTTTTGAAATAAAAGGAAAAATCCACTGTCCAGTTCCAGAAAGCGAGGACGATAGGACCAGTAGCAGGAAAACTCATTGCAGGTGTTACCATCCAGCCATCCTGCGCACCTGGCGCATATCCATGATAGGCCGAAGTAGTTCCGGCCGGAGTATGGTTCATGGTTGGATTTGGTTCCCAGATGGTACCAAGTGCATCCATATCAAACACATTCCATCCGGTTGGAGGAAAGATGCCTGTCTCGAAATCTTCGTTCAGAGGAAATGTCCGGACATCTCCACCCTGAGCGCGTAAGTTCAGTGATGGCCACAGCAACAGCGCAGTTGCGAAAAGCGTAAGCCAGACCGATAAATTTGTTTTGAAGCGCATAATAGATAAATTTGATTTATAAATATTAGTAATGATTAACATCGTTTGCCAAAATTAGTTGAGTTTTTTTCCTTTAATTTCCTTTTCCACAAAACTGAGCAACTTCAAAAGCGCCTGCTTTTCGGTTTTCTTCCGCTCGATAATATCCTGCAGGTTTGTTTCGATTTCAGACTTTTTCTTGCCTTTGTTTTGCTTGTTCGACATATCGGAATTTTTCGGCAATAGTACAACCGAACCAGCATTCTTTCCAAATTATTGGCTGCCACATTATAGCTACATGACGCAATATCCATCAATACATCTTTAATACAGGATGTTTTAAAAGGTTTATTATTAATGTTTTAGATTGTCGAGAGGAACTCTATTAAACTGACCTCAGAGTTTGTCAGATTGAGTTTTTTGCGCAGGCGGGTCCGGGCAACATCAATGCTGCGCGGAATCTGACCGGTAATTGTTGAAATTTCTTTCGTGGTCATATTTAGTTTGAGAAATGCACAAAGACGCCTTTCGTTGGTGGAAAGTTCGGGATTGATGTCGTTGAGTTTTTTGTAAAAATCGTTGTGCACCTGTTGAAACCGGACTTCAAATTCGTTCCAGACCGATTTCTCCTGGGTTTTTTCGAGGTCTCTGATAATCTCCAGAATCCAGCTATCATCCTGCTTTATGCCTGTGCTGCTGTGTTTTTGCAACTTTTCGACGATATCGTGAATCATCTCATTTTTCTGAATCTGATACATGACGTTGGTTGCCATTTCCTTATTTTTCAGATCCAGCTCCTTTTCGATGCTTTCTTTTTCCAGCTCAAGATTTTTAGAGTTTAAATGGATGATTTCTTTTTCCAGGGTCAGTCGGCGGTTTCGGCTATGTGAGATAAAATAAAGCAGGCTAAGGATGGCTACTGTCAACGTTAAAACGAGGCCAGCCACGAGATACAAAAGCTCTTTCCGTTTTTGCTCAAATTGCTGAATTTTCTCCTTTTCCTTGAGTTGAGAAGCAAGCTCCAGGTGAGCAAGTTCCTTGCGGGTAGCTTCTTCATTCAGTTTTTTCATATATTCGGTAAAGAGCAAATTGTATTTGAGCGCCGAATCAGCATTTTGCAGTTCCTGGTAATACACGAACATTTTCTCGGTAAGATTAGCAAGCTGAGATATCGAGCCAATCTCCTCAGCCAGTTTAATGCCCATGGTCAGGTATTTCAGTTCTTCCGCTTTATCCTTTTGTTTATTAAAATACATCGAAATCGAACGGTACGAATTTACCTGTCCTGATTTGTTGTCATTTTGGATGCGGATATTTAATGCTTCGGTAAGATAGCCAAAAGCTTCTGCCAGCTTACCCTCTTCAAGGTATAAAGTTCCAAGATTGTTGAGCAGGTTAGCCAGAATAATGTGCTCTTCAGGAGTTTTTCGGGCCTGGTTTATGCCGCGGGAATAATAATCAATAGCCTTATTGGTTTCGTTAAGATTCTGTGAAACAATTCCAAGGTTATTGTAAATGGTGATAATTTCAGTACCTGGCTTATCAATCCGGTCATCATTGGCGAGTTGATTTAAGGTTTCAAGTCCATTCTCAAAAAACTCCCTCGATTTTTCGAATTGTTTTAATTGCAGATGAATAGCCCCCAGATTTACCAGGGCATAGGCAGTACCTCTGCTGTTGTTGATGGCTTTCTGAATATCGAGATAACGGTAAAAATATTTTGTCGAAATTTCTAAAAAACCCTGGTTAAAGTACGAACGCCCTAAATTGAACAATGAATAGGCCAACAGGTTCTCATCCTTACCTTTTTCGGCCAGCGTCAGCGCTTTTTGAGCGTATTCAAGCGACATGGGAATGTTGTTGGTAAAATATTCCCGCGAAATATTAACAAGCTGATAAATCCTCACCGAGTCATTAGGGGCCGTTTCAAGCAGAACATTCAATGAATCAAGCTTCGATTGTTCCTGTGCCCTGACAGGAGAAAAAGAAACAGCCATGAATATAATAAAAACTGATAAGAATTTGATTATTAGTATTTTCAATATATTT
>CAIYZW010000902.1 GCA_903930725.1 uncultured Bacteroidota bacterium | reverse complement strand
TTACACACAGACTGAAAGTGCCTTTCATTTTCAAGCATTCGCGGTTTTTTCAAAATCTTTTATTGCATCGAAACGGCAACATAAGTATCACAATTATAGTCTGATAACTCCTTTTAGCCGTTTTATGATTTCCTGCAATCTTCAATATTTTAAAAAAAAATATCCATCAAATTAAAATATCTGTAACTTGGTCACTTCATTTAAAAATGCAATTTTGCCAAAATTTTAAAGATTTATTCATCACAAAATTTTAAAACATGAAAATAGTAATAGTTGGGACAGGCTATGTTGGATTAGTAACCGGCACCTGTTTTTCGGAAGTAGGCATTGATGTAACCTGCGTTGACATTGATGAGAAGAAGATTGAAGGTTTAAAAAAAGGTGTTATTCCTATTTACGAACCAGGCCTCGAAGACATGGTTCACAGGAATGTTGAAAAAGGAAGATTAAGTTTTTCGACAGACCTTGCTTCAACATTGGAGGGAGCCGAAGTAATTTTTTCGGCAGTAGGAACTCCGCCCGACGAAGATGGCAGTGCTGACCTGAAATATGTTCTGGACGTCGCCCGCCAGGTAGGCCGCAACATGTCCGATTATATTCTGATGGTTACCAAAAGTACTGTTCCGGTGGGAACTGCAGCTAAAGTCCGCAACGCAATCCAGGAAGAACTCGACAAAAGAGGTGCAAAAATTGATTTTGATGTAGCATCGAATCCCGAATTCCTCAAAGAAGGTGCTGCCGTTGATGATTTTCTTAAACCCGACAGAATTGTTGTTGGCGTTGAATCGGCAAAAGCCGAAAATATTATGAAAAGGCTGTACAAACCTTTTACCTTAAATGGCCACCCGGTTATTTTTATGGATGTACCTTCGGCTGAAATGACGAAATATGCCGCAAACTCGATGCTTGCCACCAAAATCAGCTTTATGAACGACATCGCCAACCTTTGCGAAATTATGGGCGCCGATGTAAATATGGTGCGCAAAGGCATAGGTAGCGACTCGCGTATTGGCAAAAAATTCATTTATCCCGGCATTGGCTATGGCGGTTCATGTTTCCCCAAAGATGTAAAAGCCATCATTCATACGGCCAAGCAAAATGGCTACGATTTAAGAGTTTTAAGAGCTGTTGAGGAAGTTAATGACGACCAGAAATCGGTACTTTTTAATAAGTTCGTAAAATATTACGAAGGCGACGTAAAAGGCAAAACCGTTGCCATGTGGGGACTTTCGTTTAAACCGCAAACCGATGATATGCGCGAAGCTCCATCCCTGGTACTCATCGAAAAGTTGCTTGCAGCAGGTGTTAAGGTAAAAGCTTACGATCCGGTAGCTATGGAAGAAGCCAAGCGCAAAATTGGCGATGCGATTGAATTTGTGAAGGATAAGGAAGAAGCATTGATTGACGCTGATGCACTTTTTATGGTAACAGAGTGGCCTGAGTTCAGGTTCCCTAACTTTAATGTTGTGAAAAAACTGATTAAAAAACCAGTAATTTTTGACGGCAGAAATGTTTACGATCTCGAAGAAATGATGGGCTCCGGGTTCGATTACTTCTGTATCGGCGTGGATACCGCCAGCAAAAAGAAATAAAGCATTTTTAACTGCCTGGTTTCGTTTGGTTTTGTTTTAATATTCCATCGTAACCAGGCAGTTTCATTTTTAAAAATCCAACCTTTCGATATGAGAAAGAAAATTTTAGTTACCGGTGGCGCCGGTTTTTTAGGATCACATCTTTGCGAACGCCTCTTAAACGAAGGCAACGAGGTAATTTGTGTTGACAATTTTTTTACCGGTCAAAAGCAAAATGTGGTTCATTTGCTCGAAAACCCGTTTTTCGAATTGGTGCGCCACGACATCACTATGCCGTTTTTTATCGAAGTTGACCAGATTTACAACCTCGCATGTCCGGCCTCACCCATTCATTACCAGTACAATGCCATCAAAACAATAAAAACCTCGGTAATGGGGGCAATTAACATGCTGGGACTGGCCAAAAGGATAAATGCCAGGATTTTGCAGGCATCCACAAGCGAAGTTTATGGCGACCCGGAAGTTCATCCCCAAACCGAAGGCTACTGGGGGCATGTAAATCCAATCGGGATAAGGGCTTGTTATGATGAAGGAAAACGATGTGCCGAAACATTATTCGTAAATTATCATCACCAGAATAATGTTGACATAAAGATCATGCGCATTTTTAATACGTATGGCCCCCGCATGCATCCAAACGACGGAAGAGTGGTTTCAAATTTTATTGTGCAGGCACTCAAAGGCAAAGACATTACACTTTATGGCGACGGATTGCAAACCCGCAGTTTTTGCTACAGGGACGACCTGATCGAAGGAATGATAAGAATGATGAATTCGAGAGTTGATTTTACCGGCCCTGTAAATGTGGGTAATCCCAACGAATTTACAATTAAACAACTTGCCGAATTGGTCATTGAGCTTACCAATGCAAAATCCGGCATTGTTTACGAACCGCTTCCCTCCGATGACCCGATGCAACGACAGCCCGACATCAGTCTGGCAAAAAAGGAGTTAGGCTGGGAACCAAAAATCCAGCTTCGCGAAGGCCTCCAAAAAACCATCAACTATTTTAAATCCATTGATCTTACCAATATCTGATTTTTATGCTAAATATTTTAGTTACCGGAAGCAACGGCCAGTTGGGAAATGAAATCAGGCAACTGGCTCCTGCTTTTAAAGATTACCATTTTATCTTTACCGATGTTGCCGAATTGGACATTACAAAAAAAACTACAGTTGCAGGTTTTGTTTCTCATCATGCCATTGATGTGATTATTAATGCCGCCGCTTACACTGCGGTTGATAAAGCCGAAACCGAACCAGAAATCGCTGACCTCATCAACGGAACTGCGGTTGGAAACCTGGCTTCGGCTGCCCGAAAATACAATGCGCTGCTCGTTCATGTTTCGACAGATTATGTTTTTAACGGGAAAGCCCACCAGCCGATCAACGAAGATGACCCAACAGCTCCGGACGGCGCTTATGCCCGCTCAAAATTGCTGGGCGAACAACTGATTCTGCAGGAAAACAGCAAAGCCATAATCCTCAGGACTTCGTGGCTTTATTCGGAATTTGGCGGCAACTTTGTAAAATCAATGCTAAAATATGGGCGTGAGCGCGAAAAGCTCAATGTGGTTTTCGATCAGATTGGCTCGCCAACTTATGCCCGCGATCTGGCCAGAGTAATACTGGAACTCATACCAAAATGGCGTGAATATAAAACCCCGGAAGTTTTTCATTACTCAAACGAAGGTGTGGCAAGCTGGTTCGATTTTACAAAAGCCATCCACGAAATAGCCGGTATTAGTTGCAAAGTTTTGCCAATCGAAACCAAAGATTACCCGCTACCGGCCAAACGCCCGTTTTACAGTGTGATGAACAAGGATAAAATCAAAAAGGAATTTAATATCGAAATCCCTTACTGGCGCGATAGTTTAAAAGATTGTATCAGCAGGATTGAAAAAAAGGCTCAATAGTTTTTAAATTTGATTTTAAACAGATTCAATGAAAAATCTGGTTCAGGATTGTCTGGCATATTTTAGATCTCCCTTAAAAACCAGATAATTATAAACAAATCGTAAATCAGTATAAGAAACTTCCTCGCCTAAAACTGCTTTGGCCGGCCCGAACAGGGCGTTTTCGCTGTGAAGAAAATATTCGGAAATTAATTTAATTTTTTCGGGTGAAACAAAATCATTTACGTCCAGTTCGCCCGTTAACGCGAAGTGCGCTAGATGACCTTCGATTGTTGAAACACTCAATTCGCGGGCAGCTGCAACTTCGGCAACCGTTTTTCCGGAAGTAAATAAATCGAAACT
>CAIYZW010000901.1 GCA_903930725.1 uncultured Bacteroidota bacterium | reverse complement strand
CGTAGGTAACCGAAAAAATCGGGCTACCAAAAATGGACATTTTATAACCGTTTATCATACCGCTTTCCGATTTAAAATACACGGAGTAAGCGTTGTTGCGCCCGGTGAGGTTGTAAACAGAGAACACCCACGAGCCATGAACTTTTTTCTTTTTCTTAAGATTTCCCTCAAAAGTAAGCGAAATGTCAACTCTGAAATAATCGGGAATCCGGTATTCGTTGCGCAGCGAATAGCTCAGGATTTTCTGGCCATCCTGGTAATAAATGGCCGTGGGATAGGTGATTGGCCTGCCGGTTGAATAAACAACGTTGCCCGAAAAGCTCAACCTTTTCATCACTTTATAATTAGCCACCAGGTTGAGGCTGTGCGGTTTGTCGTAGTTGGCGGGATAGCGTTTTCCAAAATTGTTTTGCTCACCTGTAATTTTATTATCTACCAAAACATTGGCGCTGGCGTAGGTGTAGTTAATCCAGCCATTCCATTTGCCAAAAGGTTTTTTAAGCATCAGCTCGATGCCAAATGCGTCGAGTTGTCCCTGCAAAACATCCCGTTCCGGAAATTCGTTCACCACCAGATCGGCACCATCTTTATACTCCACAAGCTTATTCACTTTCTTATAATAACCTTCGATTGAAGCCTCAATCATGCTGGCTCCCAGATTTGAATACATTCCCAGCGAAACCTGGTTGCCTTTCATAGGTTCGATATTGTAATCGCACAATTTCCATTTGTCGGTAGGTGAGAGCGCCACAGTATTCGAAAGCATGAAAATGTACTGGTGAAGGCTGTTGTAGCTGGCTTTTACCGAAAGGTCTGGATTTATAAGAAAAGTTGCGGCAAAGCGGTAATCGAGCCCTGAGTAATTTTTAATGATGGCGTTGTTGTCGAAATAAAGTGTATCGAGAATGTTTTCGGCAATTTTTGGCTGATCCGGCAGATATTTATAAACCTCGTTTGGCCCGAGGCAGGCATAATTATTCAACCGCAAACCCCCGTACAAGGTCAGATTTGGCAGAGCTTTCCATTCGTCATCAACAAATAATCCCGATTCGATGCCTTTCTCGCTTCCCAGGTCAATCGGTTCGACCAGCGAAATCGCGTTTAAAGGCAGATAATCGCCGCTGTTCAGGTTATAAAGTATGGAGTTCAATCCGTAAGTAATGGCGTGTTTATCGTTTAAACGATACGAGAAATTAAGGTTTGCCTCGTAATGTTGGAGCTCGTAGGCTAATTTGTAAGCCGAAAGGGCGTAATCCTGGTTTTCTTCGGTAAAATTGTATTTATCATAAATTATGGTAAAATCGAGGTCGTGCCGGCTGTTGAAAGTATGAAACCAGGCTAAAGAAGCGCCCGCATTTCCATAATTGTTTTTTACCTCGGAAGCCAGGTTAATCTTGTCGTAGCTATAATAAGTGAAAAGCCTGAGTTGATTATTTGAATTAATGTGATAGGAAAGATTTGTTACCAGATCACCAAATCTGGCGCTGCTGTTTTTTACTTCCGGAACATTTACAAAATTCAACACCCAATCCGAGTAGGTTGACCGAAGCCCCACCAAAAAGTTAAGTTTATCTTTTACGATAGGCCCTTCGGCAAGCAACCTCGTGGTAATCGGACTTATTCCGCCGCGTGCCGAAAATTTGTTTGGATTGCCTTGTCGGGCACTTAATTCGAAAATAGATGAAAGCCTGCCTCCATATTTTGCCGGAATATTGCTTTTGTAGAGCGTAAAATCGTTAACCACGTCGGGGTTGAAGGCTGAGAAAAACCCAAACAAGTGCGATGTGTTGTAAACCGGCACATCGTTGATGTAAAATAAATTCTGGTCGGCCGGACTGCCGCGAACGTTAAAGCCGGAGCTTCCTTCGCCAACAGACTGCACACCCGGCAATAACAAGGCCACTTTTACAATATCCCGTTCACCCAGAACAACCGGAATTTCTTTGATGTTTTTAATGGCAATTTTCTCGAAGCCCATCTGAATTCCTTTAACGTTGTGCCGCGATTCCGACCGGATTTCGACTTCTTCCATCATAAAAATCTTTTTCTCAAGCAGCAAATCAAGTTTACCGTCCGAGAGCACCTCAACTTTGTATTTGGCTTCTTCAGTTTCGACACTTCGCACCACAAGCGAATATTTCCCTTTGGGTAAACTTAACGAATAAAACCCCGCATTGTCGGTTGCTGTGCCCGTTTCGAGTTCCTTTACAAAAATTGTTGCGCCAATTACCGGAGAGCCATCTTCGGTATTTTTAACAATCCCGCCAAAGGTGGCTTTTTTAAGATTTACACCTTCCTTCTTTGTTCCGACAACAAAGGTTTTAACAACAAATTCATTGGCCGTTCTAAGGAATTTTTTATCGCCTGCAAGGCTGGTTAGCGCTGTATCAAGGCTGGTTTCGATGGGCTTTGGAAGTTTAAAAAAATCGGGGGGCAAAGCCGTGCGCACTTCGGTTTCTTTGGTTAAAAAGATATTGCCGTTTTGATCCATCGAAACACGGATCTGGAACCTGGAAAGGTTCTCGTTGAGGCAAAGTTTAAGCGGCATTTCATCTTTTGAAATGGTGACATTAAAGTCAGGAAAGCCACGGTCGTCGTAGAAAAACCTGATGGGGAAATCCTTTTCAGTTTTTTCGACAAAAACCTTCCAGGGCAAATTATCGTAGGATTTACTGACCAGATAATCTGCCGATTGACTTTTTGCCACTAAAAAAGAAACGAAAATCGCCAAAATCAGAAGGCTCGACTTAAGAAATCTATATTTTGCCCGAGGATAGGTCATCACAATATTTTAATAAAAGTTTTATTGCAGTGTTGTTAGCTTTTGAGTAGTTGATCTTGTTTTTCTTCATAAAAGCCTTGATTGATTTACTGTATGAGGAAAAATAGGTGAGCAGTGCTTTTTTGTTGGTCACTTTATAAAATTGCCCGTTTTTATAAATGTAGTTGGTTGAGTTGAGTTTAGAAAAGTGTCCTTTGGGCGAGGTCTTTGAATAATCGGCAATGAATATTTTTTGATGTTTGATGAGAAAAAGGAAATCGCCGCTGTAGGCCTCTTCATAAAATCCTGATAATTGCTGGTTGCCTGTAAGTTTAGCTTCCCCAATAAATGAACGACCTGCAAGGTTGAACCGATCAACTTTTTCGCTGTTCAAAACCACAAAAACGGTGTCGCCGCTACTGATTTTTGTTTGCAAAATAAGCTGGTCCATCTCGGAATTGTATAATAAATCAACGTCTTCAAACTGTTTTCCAGCCATCGTTACCGAACCTTTTGTCCAGGTTTTATCCGGAAAATAAGGATGGCCATCGGCCAGAAAATGCCCTGGAATGTACTTCTGGCCATTAACCAAAATATCATCTGTTCCGTAAGCCGATTGGGTAAAACCAATTATTCCGGTGGTGCCTGATGGCTGGGCAAATGATGCTGTGGCCAGGAGAAACAAAATGATAAGGCTGTTTACAGATTTTTTCAGAAAGGTAGAATTTGGCAACATTTTAAACGAATTTCAGCTTCAAAACAAACTGTTTATCAAACCGTAAAATTACAAGCATTTTAAGATTTATTCAGGAATATTTTAAGATAAGTTTCCGGGATTATTTTTTTGCCGGAAAATGGCTTTGCAAATTGCCTTTATGTAAAATAAAACCGGAAGCGGGAAATAAAAAAAGGCCATCACAGAGTGACAGCCTTTTTAAATTAAACGTTATCCGGAATTAGTTTTTATCCCAGAATACTTTAACGTCCATTTCATCTCCGCCAATTGCAGCAGCAGCAGAAGTATAGTTAGCTGCGTTTAATGTCTGCTCATTAACAGGATAGGTAAACCTTTTAGGAACTTGTCCGTCGCGGGTTTCAGGAGCTGGTGGCAGATTTAAAGTTGGAAAATCCAACCTTCTCCATGTATTCCAGCCATTGAGTCCTCTAACATAAGAAGCTAACCATGCCTGGGTTCCGATTTTTTGTTTCCAGTTTCCGGCAGCAGTTGCGTAAGCTACATTTGCCTGACCAAGGTAAGCGGTAACTTCTTCGGCTGTACCACCCCAGTGCAGAATTGAGGATTCGATTCCATTTTTGTACCAGGTTTCAGCATTTCCGCCAACAGAGAAGCCTCTTTCGGCTGCTTCGGCCAGGTAGAAAGCTAACTCGGTATAATCCAACAATACCATTGGATAAGTTGGCTCCTGAATTGCATCGGCAATGTGCGAGAACTGTGAGAATGAATTGCTTTCGCCATAGATACCACCAAGATAAACTTCACCAAACATTGTAAAATATTTATCTCTGCGTGGGTCGGTTAAATTGTTCATCATATCAACGATGGTATTAGCAGGTACAAAATCGTGACGTCCGCTTTGAATCAAATCCTGATATAAAGGATTGGAGTTCGAGCCTCCTTCATAAACGAATTCGCATCTTTCGCCCATAGCGAAACCATCAGCGTAAGCTGATTCGACGGTTGATTTGGCAAGTGCGCCATCAGCATCAGCAATTGCGATGCCTAAACGTACTTTAAGTGTTGCGCCAAATTTTTTCCACATAGCAACATCACCTGCAAAATAAAGGTCATCGTCGCTCGAAAATCCACCATAACCAGTATTTAATCCGGCAACGTCAGCAGAAGCCCTGTTGATGAGGTCTTTGTAAATAGTGAAAGCATCATCATAAGCTGGTGAAATGTCGTCAATGTTTAAAGCTTCTGTGTATGGAACGTTTCCGAACATATCAACCAGAATGCTGTAGCAATAAACTTCCATCAGATCAATAATGAATAGTCTGTTTGCTTTTCCAATGGTTGCATCATCACCGGCAACTACTTCAGCATCGGTAAGTTTTTTGGCTTCCTTAAGATCCATTAAAATGTCGCGGTAATAGGTTCTGAAATTTAAATCCGGAATAGTCCTGTTGACAATATCATAGTTTGATTCATCAAGATAGGTGGTTTCGGTCCAATACTGCGAAACAAGTTTAAAAATATTAAGGTTTACATTGGTACTTGCTTCTTGGTCAGAAAGTGCCTTTTGAGCATTTGCAAACAAAAAACCGCCAGGAACAACAACGGGGTGTTTTTTATCCGTATTGAAATCCTCAAAGTCCTTTGTACAGGATAACGATATCCCTATTAATACTATAAATAAAAAATATATTCTTTTCATATTAGTACATTATTAAAATTGTAAATTAACAGTAAATCCTAAATTGCGTGTGGTTGGCATAACACCGCTCTGCCATCCCTGAATGTTACCAGCACTCTGGCTTGCTTCCGGGTCGGCATGTGGTAAGTTTTTACTAATGATCCAAAGGTTTGAACCAACAAGGCTAAATGTTGCACCATGAATAAAGCTACTGGCTAACAAACTTTGTGGTAACGAGTATGATAAAACTACTTCACGAAGTTTGATATATGAAGCATCATAAACAAACTTTGAGTTTGGATTTTTCGAATAACCAAAAACACGGTAGTCATCACCGGCTACTCTTGTAGTATTTGGTGTTCCATCAGCTAATACGCCATCCAAAATTAAACCACCACTGGTAGCATCATCTGTAAGCGGATCTCTTACATTGTTTCCTAAGTCGTTGATAAATACTGTTTCTTCATATAAACCGGTAGCCAGACCATAATACTGGTCAAGTGAGAATACGCTTCCACCTTGTTGAAAATCAATCAGGAAGCTGAAAGACCAATCTTTATAGGTGAATTTGTTATTAATACCACCGGTCCAGTCTGGATTTATGTTTCCCAAAATTTTATCGGAGGTAGATGTTTTTGCATAGTAACCGTTGGCAAGAACGATTCTTTTTCCGGATACTGTATCATAAAGGAAATCGGTTCCCTGGATTGTTCCATAAGGTTCGCCTTTACGGGCATTGATGGTAACACCACCCTGAAGGGCAGCCAACTGTAAGTTTTTGAGGTCTCCGTCCAAAGAAACAACTTTATTGTTGTTTTTTGCCCAGTTTACGGTAATATCCCATTTAAAATCGTTGGTTTGATATGGAGTTCCGTAAATCATCAACTCAACACCTTTATTTTGAACTTCACCAGCATTAACATATTTTCCTGAATATCCGGTGGCATACGAAACCGAAACAGGAATAATCTGGTCAACAGTGCTATTGCTATAAACTGATAAGTCGAAACCTAACCTCTTTTGGAGGAAAGTCATTTCCAACCCGGCTTCTAAACTTTCTGTTTTTTCTGGTTTCAGGTCAGCATTGTTCTTGGTGCTTGGTACCGAGAACAAAACAGTGTTTCCAAATATTGCATTCTGGGTATAGGTATCCAAAATACTGCCCCATGGAGCATCGTTACCAACCTGAGCATAACCTAATCTAACTTTACCAAGTTGCAGCCATGTTGATTCCATCAAATTTGAGAAAATGAAACTTCCCGAAACAGATGGGTAAATGTAATCATTTGCTTCTTTTGGCAAGGTTGAGGATTGGTCTCTTCTAACAGTAGCATCCAAATACAGGTAGTTTTTATAACCCAACGAAACACTTGCATAAATTCCGTTTACACCAATTTCTCTGTAGCTTTCTTCGGGAGCAAGTCTTGCATTCATGCTGTTGCCAAGTGAATACAGGCCGGGAATTCTTAATCCACCATCGGTTGATTCGTAAGTCTGGTCAATTTTATTCCTTCTGATGTTGGTTCCCAACAAAGCTGTAAGGTTGAAATCTTCGGTAATGTTTTTGTTAAACCTGGCCATGAAGTCAACATTGCTTTCCATAAAGCTTCTGTCGAAACGTGAATAACCTGATGTAACATCAGGACGTCCAACGCCAAATTCACCAGAGGCTGAACCAACTGCTTTTCTTTCTTCCTGTAATTCGCTGTAGGTATCAACCGACCAACGACCCATAAAACTTAAATAATCAGTTGCTTTCCAGTCGGCTTGCAGGTAACCAATAATACGATCCCTTTTATCGGTTTCGTAATTCTGATAACGTTGGAAGTATGGATTGTCCCAATATGCTGGTGTTGCAAGGTCGAATGGATTATTTGGGTTCCAGCTGATATTCTTACCTGTCTGATCATAGAGTTCTTCCTGCAATTTATAGTCAACGTTTAATTGCATCCATTGACGGAATGATGACATGATATTATCGCTATAACCTGTTGAGTTACGTCCTTTGCCCATTGTGTTAACATAATTGGCAGAAGCCGAAATGGTTAAGTCTTTCAAAACATCATAAGAACCGTTGAACAAGAAATTGTTTCTTTTTAACGAACTATTTGGTAAAAGGCCTTTTTGATCGAGGTTTGTATATGAAAGCCTGAATGTTGAAGCATCACCACCACCGGTAACGTCAACGCTGTTTGTAAACGATAAAGGATTCTGGATGAAATAATCAGGACCATTTGCACCTGCTACCCATGGTGTTGCTTTGTGGTAATTTGGTGATTCCGGCCAATATGAATCCCATTGGAAAACCTTGATGTTTGGATCAAATTTCTGTCCCATCGAAGCATCTTCGTATGTTGGAACAGTAAAATCGAGATTTCCGTCGCCGTCAACATCCCAAACGTCTTCGAAGCCATACATTGGTGTTCCGTCAGGTAAGGTTCCTCCACTGTAGAATGAACTTCCATAACCAGCACCATAACTTTTTTGGTATTTTGGAAATGTGCTCTTATCAAGGAAACCTGTTGTTACGTTAGAGTTGATACTTACGCCAATTGCTTTCTTTACTCCTAATTGTTTTGATCCTTTTTTGGTAGTAATGATAATTACACCATTTGCAGCTCTTGAACCGTAAAGTGCAGTTGCAGCAGCACCTTTAAGTACGTTTACCGACTCGATGTCGTTAGGGTTAATGTCGGAAGCAGCATTACCGTAGTCAAATCCGCTACGACCTCTTAACTGACCGGCATTGTTGGTGTTATCGTTATTTACCGGAACACCGTCAATAACAAACAAAGCCTGGTTGTTACCGGTAATTGAAGAAGAACCTCTGATAACAACATTGGTTGATCCTCCCATATTACCGTTGGCTTTAATCTGAACCCCGGCAACTTTACCAGAAAGTGAATTGATGAAGTTATCGCTTTTTACCGAATTAACTTCACTTCCGCTTACCTGTTGGGTTGAATAACCCAGTGATTTTTTTTCACGCGAAATACCCAGAGCTGTAACTACAACCCCTTCGATGGCAGTAGCTTCGGGCACTAAAGTGACATTAATTACATTTTCAGCACCGATCTTTTTTTCAACTGTTGTCATACCTACAAATGAAAAGATCAGGCTCTCAGCTTCTGGTGGGATGTTCAGGGAGAATTTACCCTGCATGTCCGTGGTAGTTCCATAAGTTGTACCCTTTACAACTACCGAAACCCCCGGAATGGTACTTCCATCCTCAGCATTGGTCACAGCACCGGTAATGGTTCTGGTTTGCGCTTGTACAACTTGCATCCCGATGAAAAACATCAGGGCAAGGAAAATTGTAAATTTTCTCATAATCGAAGTTTTGGTTATTAAATTAAGTTAAACAATTTGATAATTAATTAGTTAATAAATTTATTGAATTTGATTTGTATTATTTTCTTTTGATTTAAGCCAGTTTCTCTCTTTTTTATCACCTCCTTTTCGCGTTTAAAAATCAATTTTAAAACAAATTAACACAAAATTAATGTAGGTTGAGCAATAATTTTCCAATCGAAATACTACTTTTTTTTAAAATCATGCTTTTCCATATTGCTATAATACACAATATGAGCTATTTACACCATCAATATTTTTTAAACTTTTATT
>CAIYZW010000900.1 GCA_903930725.1 uncultured Bacteroidota bacterium | reverse complement strand
GTCCTGCAAAAATTATTAATTTCATTTTATTTTTTTTATGTTTGCTTAGGCTAATTCGTTGATTAACATCTTGAACGGTTGTTCAGATATGATTTCACCTTTCCTGATATTGTTTCTGAGTTCGAGCATGATGTCATCAATCAATTTGAGTTCGATGGCAGCATTTTTCTCTTCCAGGTTGGTGTAGATAATTTTTTGCATGGCTCCGTTTTTCATCACAATCCGCAAATCGGACAAAAGCGCAATACGCGGGTCGTGGGTCACAAAAACAAATATTTTGTCGTAACCTTTTAAAAGCTCAAGGGCTTTTGTGCGATGAATCCCGGCATTTTCGATTTCATCCAGAAGGATAATTGGTGAGTTTCCAATAATTACTGCATCGGCGATGAGCAGCGAACGGGTTTGGCCACCCGAAAGTTCCGTCATGCTTGTTGTCCGGATGATTGGCTCACCGGTAAGCTGATTGGCAAATTCGATGGTTTCGGCAATGATTTTTTCGATATCCCTGCCACCTCTTACTTTAGCGTGAATTTCGAGAAACTCACCCACCGGCAGATCTGACAGAAAATTTGTATGTTGCGAAATGAGCGCAATCGGGTGTTTTGATGGGTCGAATGAAAAATCTTCATCAATAGGTTCATCATTAATTAAAACCCGTCGTCCGGAAGGCGTGTTTTGGTTGGCAAACAATTCGATGTCGTTTATCAGCGTGGTTTTTCCGCAACCTGTAGGGCCTACAATACTGATAATATCGCCAACACAAAGGTCAAAGCGGTCAACTTTTTCCTTTTGGCCATCTTTTCCGACACCTCCAAAAACCGTGATTTTTTCTATTTTATTCATGTTAATAATTTTTCTACAAAATTATCTATTATGTCCACCGACTTAGTGTACATTTGCTGCGATAATGAATAAGTGAATATGAAATATTTCAGTTTTCGATATTAAATTTTAATGATTTTACCATGAATTCAAACCATTCTGCAAAAGACCAGCATCTCTGTGAAGCCTGTCTATTCAAGAGATTGAGTACAAATTTCATTTCAACCGATGACTTTTGCCATATCGAAAAGCACACCCAGCAACTCCGCTACAAAAAGGGTGATACAATCCTGAAACAGGGTGCAAATACAACGCATCTGGTTTTTTTATTTAAAGGAATTGTTAAATTTGAATTTGAGAATACGAATGGCAAAAACCTGATACTCACTGTAGTTTCGGCGCCAAAACTTCTTGGAGGTGCAAACATGTTTTATAAAAATCAGAACCTGTTTTCGATTTGTGCTGTCGAAGATTGCGATGTTTGTTTTATCGAGCTTAACGTTTTCAGGGAGATTCTGCTTAAAAACAGCCGGTATGCGCTGATGTTGTTCGAGAAAGCCTCAGAAATGTTCAAGGTTTCGATTTTGAATTTCATCAGCCTGGCGCACAAGCAAATACATGGGCGCATTGCCGACATCTTGATCTATCTGGCCGAAAGTGTGTATTGCAGCCGGAGGTTTGATTTGTCGCTTACACGGAAAGAACTGGCCGATTTTGCTGGCTGTTCGCAGGAAAATGTTATTATTACACTTTCAAAATTCAAAAAAGAAGGAATTATCAAGATGGAGAAAAAGGATTTTGAAATCGTTGATTATGATAAGTTACTCACCATAAGTAAAATAGGATAAAAAGAATTGTGATGTTATCAAAAAAGACAAGATATGCCATGCTTGCGTTGATTAATCTGGCGCGGAACTACGAAAAGGGCACTACGATGATCAGCGAAATTGCGAAAAGTGAAAAAATCCCCCAGCGATTTCTGGAAAACATTTTACTGGAATTGAAAAAACTCGGACTTCTCGGAAGTAAGCTGGGAAAATCAGGAGGATATTATCTGCTTAAGAAACCTGAAGAGATTAACCTGGCCATCATTGTCCGGCATTTTGAAGGAACCATTGCTTTGCTTTATTGCGTTTCGGAAAAGGCGTATCAACCCTGCGAATTTTGTAAAAATGAACCCGATTGTACCATCCGGCATGTTTTTAAAGATATCCGCGACTACTCCTTTAATTTATTGAGCCGGACAACTTTGAAAGACCTTATCGAAAAGCCTGCGAATCAAAATCCGATACCCGAAATATAGGATCCATTCAGGCTGTCAGCGAATCGACCAAAACTGCAAATTAAAAAGCCCGGATAGCGCGAACATAATAACCCCAGGTTTTACTGGAATAGCTCTGATTATTATCATCAAAAAACTTGTACCAGGCAAAGGTAGCTCCTTGTTCGGATGAACTCCAATAAGTATTAATGGCAAATGCTCCAATATCCTCTTGTCGCTGATACATCAGGTAGAGCTCATCTTTTGATGGCAAAAACCAGTCGTTATAGCCATTCAGCACCAAATCGTTACAAATACGTGCAGCTGTTCCTGCCTGAGTGCAGGCATTAACAATTGCAGTTGTGTTGGTTTGTCCGGTTCCAAATGCGGTAGAGGTACCTACCAGTGTTCCGGAACAACCCCACTGGGTGCTCGTACTTTGGTCGGTTGTGGCTGCTATTAAACCGTGCTGGCCTGTGCCATCAATATAAAAGATTTTGCCTCCACCATAACTTTGGCCGATCTCAAATTGTGTAGTTGTAAAAGCCACCACATTACCATAAGCTGTGCCGGCCCCATTAGTCGCATAAGCCCTTAAAAAATAGTCGGTGTTTGTTTCCAAACCTGTAACCTCGCTTACAAAAATTCCAGTTCCGGTACCATTTGTGGTTTTGCCATCGGCAATTGTCGGATTCGGCGAAGTACTCCAGCAAACACCTCGTGCGGTTACATTGGTTCCACCTGATGAAGTTACATTGCCACCACTGGTTGCCGTTACCGGACCAATATTTGAAACAGGGGTTGTTGTAATTGTGGGCAGGCCTCCACATGAAAATGTAGTTTGAGATATTGTAAGCGGGGTCGAATTTCCACAGGCATTGTAAGCCCATACAAACCTGTTATAAACCGTATTGCAGGTTAAACCAGTTTCGGTTTTAGACGTTATTGCACCCAAATCAAGAGCGGTTGTTAAATCATTAGTAGTGTTCCAAAAATAACCTGCCGCCTCAGGAACAGCGTTCCAGTTCCAAATTATCTGAGTCATTGATGGTACATGGGTTCCTGATGTTGGCTCGGCGGGCGCTGTGGTGCAGTTTTCTTTGATACAGCGGACTGAGAAACCATTTAAATGATTATCGTTGGTGCGTAAAACTTCACCACCGCCTGCATTTAGGCTTCGGCTCCATGCTGTGGAAAAATCAACTGCATTTGATGACCACAAATAGGCTCCCGAACCAAACGAATTGAAAAGCCCGCCCGAAGGGCTGCGATATCCGGCAACCAGTGCTTCAAAGCCGGAAGTGCCACC
>CAIYZW010000899.1 GCA_903930725.1 uncultured Bacteroidota bacterium | reverse complement strand
CTTGTCCAGATGATTTTGGTGCAATCATCAGGCTGGCAACAAACAAACTGGTTTCGCACAGCTCCGGCATCTTTAGGCAGGATGGCAAAAAGATGATTATTAAAAAAGACAGGTGTCTGTTGTTCCGAAGCCAGGCCATCCTTGGGTTTATAAATCTGCATTTCCTTCACTGTAAACCCGTCACCATAACTAATTACCTGCAACAACATTGAACCAGCGCCATAACCTGCCGAAACAAATATTTTTCCATTGTCCATAATTAACGGCGAAGGCGCAACAACGGCCGGGGCAAATATTTTGGTTTTCCAGAGAATTTTCCCAATGTCGGTACCTTCGGCAGAAATGCCGCAAACACCGCCAATGGCAAAGTAAACGTACATTTTTTTGCCTTCAAAAATCATCGGCATCACCGATGAATGCGACATTGTCCATTTGTCGGGATTTGGCGATTTCCAAACAACATTTCCTGTGGCGCAGTCCACGCCAATCAACAGCGAAGCGCCGCCTGGGGCAAGCACAACAATGTTTTTGTCAATCAACGGGCACTGGCCAGTGTACCAAAAAGGAACTTCAGTTCCGAAATCTTTAACCAGATCAATGCCCCACAAATAGTTTCCGGTGGTGGGATCGGTGCACATCACCTGGCATCGCGGGCCTATGGTTACAATATAATTTTCGGTAATTGCCGGCACTGTCCGCGACATGCCGTGGTTTCGTTTGATGTGAACTTTGTACCAGCGACGCCAGAGTTCTTTGCCGGTTTCGAGCGAAAAACAACGCAAAGCATCCGACTTTTCCTTTTCGAGATAATCGAGGATGTAAACTTTTCCGTTGTAAATCACCGGCGCAGCATGGCCTTCTCCTAACTCCACGGTCCATTTGATTTTCGGACCTTCGGGAGGAAATTTATCAATGAGCCGGATTTTTTCTTTGTTGATATTATCAAAATCAGAACCACGGAAACGTGTCCACTTTCCTTTAAGGCCTGAAGTTTCGGCAGAAAGCACTTCGAATTTGTCGCCGATACGGATGATTTCGCTGGAACTATCGTTTTTTGCAGGCCGGTTGTCGAGACCTGGAACATTAGCTTTAAAATCAGCAACGGGATTGTAAAAAAACCAGATCACAAAAACAGCAAAAGCTGCCAATATCAGCAGTGGGAGGATGTATTTTTGGATTTGGATTTTTTGCATCTGAATATTGCGAAAATTATTATTTTTCAATTTTCAATTGTTTTTCGATTTCCCGGCGTAGTTCTTCTTTATCGGGCAGGTAAAGCTGATATTTGTTGATAAAAAGCTGCGATGAGATGTTGTGCATGGCATATTTTACAAGCAAATCGTCCTTTTCTTTTGCCAGTACAATGCCTATTGGCGGATTATCGCCTTCGGTATTTTCTTCGTTTTCGAAATAACCAAGATACATGTTCATCTGACCAACGTCTTCGTATCCTACTTCTTCTTTTTTTAGATCTATCAAAACAAAACATTTGAGAATACGATGGTAAAAAACCAGATCAACATAATGGTTCCTGTTTCCCAAAGTTATCCTGTATTGCCGACCTATAAAGGCAAATCCTTTACCCATTTCGAGCAGAAATTCCTGTAGATGATCAATCAACCGCGTTTCCAATTCTGTTTCACTAAACTGATATGGTTCAGGGATTTTAAGAAATTCCAGTACACAAGGGTTTCTTATAAGGTCAATTGGCTGCTGGATGATGTTTCCTTGTTTTGATAGCTTTAAAATCCCTTCCTTATTTTTAGAAGCAGCCAAACGCAGAAATAGTGAAGCCTTTTTTTGTCGAATCAAATCAGTTGTACTCCAATTTTCGATGATGGTTTGTTTTTCATAAAATGAGCGCTCCAAAGGATTATCAATTTTCACTAATTCGCAAAAATGTGTCCAGTTCAATTTGTGAGGAAGCTCCTCACAAATTGGATAACGTTGATAAAACAAACGCATATAGTTGAGATTGGAACGGCTAAAACCTTTGCCATGCAAGGAAGATAGATCTTTTGAGAGATTTTCTAAAAGTGCTTTTCCATATTCTGCCTTTACCTGCCCGCCTTGCTCAAATTCCACAATGTACTGCCCGATTTTCCAATAGGTGGTTACCATGTTTGTATTAACAGCCGCAACCGCACGCTGAAACCCTTGTTTGTAGGTCTCAGAAATCCTGCTAAGCAAGCCTTCATAGTTTTTGTTGGAATTATTCGGTATAATTTCCATAACTCATTGGTATTATTTCAGTTGGCAAATTTATCTGACAATAATTCCTTTTTTTGGAATTGGATTGTTGAAAAATCGGTTACTTCGCCCCAATATCATAAACCATCAGTGCGGTTCCATGGCGGATGTACAGTTTTTTGTCGTGAATTACAGGATGCGCCCAATGCTGGTCGTCACCAAGTGGTACTTTGAATGAACTGATTAGTTTAAATGCATTGGCTCCCGGCTCAACCAATCCCATAGTTCCACCATCATCGTAACAATACAGCAAACCATCTGCGTAAATAACATCACCACATTTCATCATATCCGACCGAAACATTACTTCACCGGTTTTCCAATCTAAGCAATACCATTTTCGGCTATTATCTCCCGAGCCATAAATTCTTCCGTTAACCAGCACCATTCCGCCCATTTTTGGGTCGAGCAGTTTATTGCGCCAGACTTCGGTAACACTGCTGCCGTCGGGCGATAATTTTAACATCACTCCTCCCTGGCCATAGCCGCTGGTACAGTAAAGCAATCCATCCTGGTAAATTGGCGTATTTGGCTGCACCGAACATTCGTTTGGGTGATCGAAACTCCATAAAAAATTTCCATCAGCCACGTCAATGCCAATGATCGAGTTTTCGGTGTGGGTTGCTAATATTTTGCGATTTGCAAGTTTGATGATCATTGGTGAGCAATATGCACTTTTTTCGCTGTTTCCTTTACTTTTCCAGATGAGTTTACCGGTATCCTTGTTAAGCGCCAGAACATTATCGTTTTTGCCACCGGGCGTACAATACAGTTTATCGTCGTCAATCAAGAGGTTTTCGGT
>CAIYZW010000898.1 GCA_903930725.1 uncultured Bacteroidota bacterium | reverse complement strand
TTGCCAGGGAAGTACACACACTTTAGCCGGCACTGCACAAAATCAAAGCAGCATTTTATGGACAACTTCAGGAAGCGGAACTTTTAGTTCGGCAAGCTCACTGATAGCAGTATATACACCAGGCACGGCCGATATTTTGGCTGGAACGGTAACTTTAACTTTGACGGCTTCGGCAACTTCACCTTGTTTGGTTTCTAACTCAGATGCCAAAAAACTTATCATTCAAAAAACACCGGTTGCCAATGCTGGTGCAGATTTTACAATTTGTGCAACCGAAACACATCAATTATCCGGAACAGCACAAAATCAGAGCAGCATTTTATGGACAACTTCAGGAAGCGGAACTTTTAGTTCGGCAAGCTCGCTAACTCCGGTTTACACACCAGGAGCAAATGATTTAATTGCCGGAACAGCCACTTTAACCATGACAGCCTCGGCGATTTCCCCTTGTACCATTTCTTCATCAGATTTTAAAACTCTAACCTTACAAAAAACTCCGGTTGCCAACGCCGGCATAGATGCAACAATCTGCCAGACTGCGACACATCAGTTGACCGGAACAGCACAAAATCAGAGCAGTGTTTTATGGACAACTTCAGGAAGCGGGACTTTTAGTTCGGCAAGCTCACTGACGCCAGTTTACACGCCTGGGGCAAATGATCTTACTGCAGGAACAGTAACTTTAACTTTGACTGCTTTGGCAACTTCGCCTTGCACAGTTTCGGCAACTGATAGCAAGATTCTTATCATCCAAAAAACACCAGATGCAAATGCAGGATCTGATGTTACTATTTGCCAGACTGAGACGGCTCAATTATCCGGAACAGCCCTAAACCAGAGCAGCGTTTTATGGACCACCTCAGGAAACGGGACTTTTAGTTCGGCAAGCTCACTAACCTCTATTTATACACCAGGCACAGCCGATATTTTGGCTGGAACGGTAACTTTAACTTTGACGGCTTCGGCGATTTCCCCTTGTACCATTTCTTTATCAGATTTCAAAATTCTAACCTTACAAAAAACTCCGGTTGCAAATGCTGGTGCTGATGCAACAATCTGTCAGACTGAGACAGCTCAATTATCCGGGACAGCCCAAAATCAAAGCAGCGTTTTATGGACAAGCTCAGGAGACGGAACTTTTAGTTCGATAAGCTTATTAAATCCGGTTTATACACCCGGGACAGCAGATATTACCGCAGGAACCGCTACTTTAACTTTAACCGCTTCGGCAACTTCACCTTGTTTGGTTTCCTCATCGGATGCCAAAATTCTGGTTATCCAAAAATTGCCAATTGCAAATGCAGGAATTGATGCAACGATTTGCCAGACTGCAACAGCTCAATTGACGGGAACAGCACAATATCAGTCAAGCGTTTTATGGACAACAACCGGGAACGGGACTTTTAGTTCGGCAAGTTCGCTAAGCCCGGTTTACACGCCAGGAACAACTGATGTAACGGCAGGAACAACAACTTTAACTTTGACGGCTTCCGCAACATCGCCTTGTACGGTTTCTTCATCTGATACCAAAATTCTTATCATACAAAAAGCTCCGGTTGCCAATGCAGGAACTGATGCAACAATCAGTCAGGGGACAACCCATCAGCTTTCGGGAACTGCTCAGAATAACACCTCTGTTTTGTGGTCAACCTCAGGGGATGGAACTTTTAGTTCGGCAACTGTTTTGAATCCGGTTTATACCCCCGGGTTATCTGATAATGCTGTTGGAAGTGTAACTTTGACTTTATCCGCAACTGCAATTTCGCCTTGTACAATTTCTTCATCCGATGAAAAAGTTCTTTATATCCAGAATTTTGCAATCGATGTAACTGTAACTCCGGATTCAATTTGTGTTGGCGAGACTGCACAACTTTTCGGAAATATTATCATTAGTTCTGGTGGTCCGATTATTTTCAACTGGACTTCAATTCCGGAAGGGTTTACTTCGACAGAGCAAAATCCTTTTGTAAGTCCAAATCAAACAACCCAGTATTTTCTGACGGCCCAGGATGGTATTTTTGTTTCCGAGGGTAATATCACACTAACCGTTATTAATCAATCAATTGCTGACGCTGGAACAGATGCAACGATTTGCCAGACTGACACACATCAGTTATCCGGGAATGCTCAAAATCAGAGCAGTGTTTTATGGACGACTTCAGGAAACGGGACTTTTAGTTCGGCAAGCTCGCTAACCCCAATTTACACTCCAGATGGTGGAGATATTGCAGCGGGAAATGTAACTTTAACTTTGACGGCTTCGGCAACATCACCATGCACCGTTTCTTCTGCCAACACCAAGATTCTTACTATCCAAAAAACGCCAACTGCAAATGCAGGAACTGACGGTACTATTTGCGAAACTGCCAGCCATCAATTATCCGGAACAGCTCAGAATTATGCGGCCGTTTTATGGACGACTTCAGGAAACGGGACTTTTAGTTCGGCAAGCTCACTAAACACGATTTACACACCAGGTGGTGAGGATATAATAGCAGGAACTGTGAATTTAACATTGACAGCATCGGCAATTTCACCATGTTTGGTTTCTGTTTCAGATGTCAAAATTCTTACTATTCAAAAAACTCCGGTTGCCAATGCTGGTGCAGATGCAATAATCTGTCAGACTGAGACAGCTCAATTAACCGGAACAGCCCAAAATCAGAGCAGCGTTTTATGGACAAC
>CAIYZW010000897.1 GCA_903930725.1 uncultured Bacteroidota bacterium | reverse complement strand
ACATAAAACAATTTGCAGAGGAATAATTACCGCCGCTCAAAATTAATCCTTAATAAATTTTTTAACCCCGACATAACCTCCCACAACAACTTTGGCAAGGTACATGCCCGGTTTCAGGCTGCCAATTTCGATGGTTGATAGCGGGCCACTGAGCGTAGTTGACTTAATCACTTGTCCATTCATGTCGGTAATCCATATTATTCCGTCTTCAACTTTATCTGTTTTCACGAAAAGATAATCATTCGCCGGATTTGGATAGATTGTAAAAACTGCTGCCTGCGCTAAAGGATCGCTGATGTTTACAATCATTTCGTTGCCACATTCGATCCCATTTTTATTAAAATAAATTACCCCCACACGAAATGAATATGCCATTGGAGGATAAGTATATAGAAAACCTTCATCATTATAAATTCCAAGTCCGCACACATAAATGGTTTCTTCGATGGGTGGAGGCCCGGGAATATCGTAGTACCCCCAGCAATTTTCGGCGCTGCAATACCCCAGGTATTCGGGCACAACCTTGTACGACCATAAAGTTAATCCACAATAATCTTCCTGGTACAACCTTTTGGTTCTTAAAATGTCGGATTGATTAATTTTGTCGAAGGGTATTTCGGTCACGATTTCGTTTTTCCTGTATTTTAAAATAATAGTATCAGTTATTTGCGTAACCGCTCCAAGCTCGAAGGTAAACCTTTTTACTGTATAAAAAATCGAATCGGCGGTATTGGTGCGGCTGATGAAATTGTGCTTGATGTATCTGAAATAATTGAGCCACGGCGGTCCGCCGGGATTTGAATACCTGTCGATGTATTGGATTTCGTCGCCCGGCTGATAATCATAAAGCATTTCGGCTGTCAATCTGTAAATTCCGGCATCAGGCGCTGTATTGCCAACCAGGTGTACCGGTTGCAAAAGCTGCGGGAAATAGTCAATCCTGAAAAAATCGGCCAAACCCATAAGTTTGCCGGTTACAATCATTTCGTTGTTCAACGCCGAAAAAATGGTGTTTCCCGCTAAATCGGTGTTGATTATCCTGTAAAACCTTGCCGAATCAGCAATTCCTAAAATTGTTGTTGTATCCGAACCTTCAAAAGCCATATAAAACTTTTGGGTTTCATCCTGGAAAAACAACATCGAATCACCCTGTGCAATCGAAAAGTCAAAAATTAAGGTATCATTCTGGTTTGTATTGAATTTGTATTTGCTGATATTATCAAAAATAACATTTAATCCAATCCAGGATGGTTTGTTTTGTTGATGACAATCTGGTGGTCCCCAGTATTCGCAGTTTTCCGAAACAATCCATTCATCAAGGCCGGTATAATTGTAATAAACCGAATCGGAACCGATTGCTTGCAGCGGGTCGAAAGCAATTCCATAAGTCGTATCTGCGATTGTACCAGAGGCGAATATCTTTTTTGACGACCCATTAAAAAGTTTGTAATTCTGTCCGAAAACCACGACCGAAAAACAGACAAACAAAACCGTGAGTGACTTTTTCATAATTTTTTAGTTTAAAGCGTTAAGTTGCTTAATGGCAGGAAGTAACCCCATTGCCCGAATGCCAAACAACATGGTCAAAGATAGACAAGAATTCTCATCCGCAAAATTTATTCAAAGCTTTTGATTTTGAGCGGAGGTTATTTAAAAAGATCGAAACTTCCGGCGCGATATTTTTCTCCCGTTTGGTCTTTTAATCATGTTTGTAGGATTAGTCGAAAGGCTTCTTTTGCAAAAACGCTCAAAATT
>CAIYZW010000896.1 GCA_903930725.1 uncultured Bacteroidota bacterium | reverse complement strand
CCATGCTGATAGGCAAAATTGATTTTTTCATCTGCTGCTTCCTTAGAAAAACTTCCATTCGGTTGAGTTGGTGGAGATATTTTGGATGGATTTAAGCCGATGAATTCTTCTTTATCAATTAATCCAAATACTTCCAAAGTTTTTGCATTGCAATCAAAAATGCCATCTTTATTTAGCAGCATGATTGCGTCGTTTGAACCTTCGAAAACTGATTTAAACTTTTCTTCGCTTTCGAGAAGTGCAATTTCGGTTTGCTTACGACTGGAAATATCGCGGCCAACACCAAGAACTCCGGTGATATTACCATTAGAATCGTACATTGGCGACTTAATCGTGTCAATATATGCAGTGTGGCCATCGTTGGCAAAGGTAATCCACTCTTCGTTGCTAATGGGCTTGCGGGCAATCATTACGCTTTTGTCGTGTGCACGAAAACTATCGGCAATTTCGGCGTTTACGAAGTCGTAATCGGTTTTACCGATAATCTCGGCTTCGGTAGCGCCGAAAAAATGTTCGAACTTTGTGTTGCACGAAAGATAAATTCCCTCGGTATCCTTAAGCCAAATTAAATCGGGAATGGTTTGGAGGAGTGTTTGTAAACGAATTTGGTTGTTATGTAGTTCGGTTTCGGCCTGTTTGCGTTTGTTTATGTCGAGAACAAGACCACTAACAACCAAAGGATTGCCTTCGTGGTCGGTTTTTGTAATGGAACCGATGTCGTAATACCATTTATACTCGCCGGTATTGGTTAAGATACGGTATTCGATATCAAATATATCGGTCAGGCCAAGTAAATGGTTCTTCATGGCATTCATTGTGCGCGGGGCATCGTCGGGATGAACAAGTGCAACAAAATCTTTGTAATGTTTAAACTTTTCGGCGGGGTAACCAAGCATCTCAGCCTTTCCTTTCTCGAAAGTAACATTTCCGGTAATCATATCCATCTCCCACCAGGCCATATTTCCGGACTTTAAAGCAAGCTGGAGGCGGAGAGTATTAGCAATTAAGGCTTCTGCGGCAAGTTTTCGTTCGGTAACATCAATGTTGGCTCCTTTTAATTTGCAAAGCTTACCATCGGTAAAAAAAGGAATGATATTATTTTGCAACCATTTAAGCGTTCCATCGGGAAAGGTTATCCGCATCTCGAAACTAATGGGTACTTTGTTTGTATTGATACTTATAAAGCCATCATCAATCAAATGAACATCATCAGGATGGATTCGGCTCCTAAAATATCCGAGGTCAGGCTCAAGTTCAAAAGGTTCTAAACCGAATATTTCGTAGCAATTCTTCGACCATTTGCTCTTTTGATTCATTAAATCGTATTCCCAATCGCCCATTTTTGCAATTTTTTGCGCATATTCGAGCGAAGATTCGCTTTCGCGAAGCACTTCCTCAGCATGCCGGCGGGCGGTAATATTGCGGATGTTGCATTGTATTACTTTATGCCCATTAACAGTGTAAACATTGCTTACAAATTCGACATTAATCCGTTGCCAGCTGGCTGTTTCGAGCGGAAGGTCTTCGTAACGGACATATTCTTTCTGTTGTAGTTCGATAAATTTGTCCTGATTGGCAATAACATCTTTAAAGAAACCAATTTCCCAGATTGTTTTCTCGACAAAATCTTCTTTTGAATAGCCAAGTAAATCAATCAAAAAAGGATTGACATCATTAATTTTACCGGTTTCGGCATCGAGGATAAGAATCCCATCTTTTGCTGTTTCAAATAGCCGCCTATAGCGGGCTTCGGAAGCAATTAATGCTTCCTGTAAAGTGGTTTTGGATGTTGTTTCGGGACATTTCTCATTTTTACGATTACCAACCAATGTATTCATAGTTTCCTATTTGCAAATTGTAAATTAATCGGCAAAGGTGATACTATTCATATTCAAATTTATTACATAAAAAAAACAAATATTTACATGATTCACACATTTGGCAGGGATGTGTAGGAAGGAAAAATGGAAGATTGTAATATTGGAAGAATGGAATGGTGGAATGATGGAATAGTGCAAAATAATAAGCACGGAGGCACGGAGGACACGAAGAATTTTAAATAATATTATTCTGTGTTCCTCTGTGTTCTCAGTGTCTCTGTGGATAAATCCATTGTATTAAACGCCGTGATCAGCATCAACAATAGCAATATTGCTTTGGCTGCTGGTTTTGTTGGTTTTTCGGGCTTTTACCAAATACTCTATAGTGGTTCCTATGGGATAACCGGCATGAATATATGATGTTTTGGTAACAAAATCGAGTAAAGTCCAATTTCCGGCGGGCATCAGGCGGTATTCGATAATAAAAAGTACGTTAGGTGCATTGCCGTTGCGGTCCCAATGGAGTTTAATGCGACCATCGGGAAGCAAATTGGCAACTAATCGCGTGGGAGCAATGGGATTTTGGGGATATTGTCCGCCTTCGCGCGTAGATATTCCGAGTTGTGATTTCATGGCTGGGGTTACAGCAGGATTTGCCTGAATTTTGTTTACAACAGCTCTGAGTTTTTGAATAACCGAACCTTTTG
>CAIYZW010000895.1 GCA_903930725.1 uncultured Bacteroidota bacterium | reverse complement strand
CCATCTCAAACTTCATCAACTTCCCACTGCCTTCGCCACCTTCGCTCGAAATGTAAAGCGTCCCATCCTCGGCAAAAGCCATTCCTTCGGGCTGCGGTAAAATGTCTTTTTCCAAAGGCTGATAAGCCACAATTTCACTTTTCCGGTTTAAAACGATGATGGCTCTGCCTTTTGCAGCCATCACCCAAACCTCTTTGGTAACGGGATGTACAGCAATGGCCGAAGGTTCAAATTTAAATTCCCTCTTTTTTTCGTGCTTTGGTTTTTTTTGACCTGTCGCCGGGTTATTGATTGCCAAAAAATCACGGATCTGGTTTAAATCTATCAGATAAGCCGGTTTTCCGACAAAGGTTTTTGTTTTCAGATCGAATTTATAAATGGCCTTATAATCTTCCGAAAACACTTGATTTCCGAAGGAAGGCGAAGCTTTGCAGGCGATAAGTAAAACATCTTCAACCGGATCGTAGCAAAGCCCCTCGGTATCATTCGCCTCCGAAAGCGGCGTTTTAAACTCCTTTGTGGTCATTTTCGAGGCATCTTCAAACGAACTGATGCAATAAAGCCTCCCGTTGCTTTTGATGGTCCAGGCTTCATTCCCGGCAAGCGCGACATCTTCAAAATCGCCGGCGCCGGCAAATGCAACGCTTTTTGTAACCTTTTTCGCAATAAGGTCATAAAAAAATAATTGTCCAACTTCATCCTGAACACAAACAAAAACCTGCTGGTTTAGCATGGTGTTGCCTGAAACTTCTCTTAAAAGAGATGGCAG
Source organism: uncultured Bacteroidota bacterium (assembly GCA_903930725.1). GTDB lineage: Bacteria > Bacteroidota > Bacteroidia > Bacteroidales > 4484-276 > CAJATL01. The sequence continues at coordinate 841 of CAIYZW010000895.1, read as the reverse complement.
AATAAACGTTTGGTCAGGTTTGTAAAAATTATAGGGCAGGCTGCTTTTTTGCGCCGGTAAAGGCTGGCAGGAAACAACCACTGCAGCAAAGCTGATAAGGTAAATGCTTTTCATTAAGCCGGGCTTAGAAGTTGATGCGTTTTTCATCCTTTAATTTTTTGATGAGTTCATTCAAAATCATGCCATGATCAAATGCCATTTCAGGCACTTGCGAAGTGGAAAACCAATTGGCAGATTTTGCATCATCAGCGCCTTCAACCGACGAATTTCCTGAATCCACAAAGCCATAAAAAACCACCGAAACGGTTCTTCCACGCGGATCGCGGCCAGGGTCGCCATAAGTTTTAAATTGTTCGAGGCTCACATTTTTAAGCCCGGTTTCTTCTTCAAGTTCCCGCAATGCCGACTGTTCCAGCGTTTCATCCATTTCGATAAATCCTCCCGGAAGCGCCCATTTTTCCTGAAAAGGAGGCCTTCCGCGCTGGATGAGTAAAATTTTATGGCATTCGCCGAATTTGCAAAACACGGCAATATCAACAGTTACAGCAGGTCGCGGGTATTCGTAGGTAAATGGCATAATCTGATTTTTAAATGAAGTAATTTTAAGGGAACAAAAGTAGGAAGGATTATCACATAAAAGTCATGTAGCCCTGTTCAAGGCTAATCCTTTTATATTTTGAAACAATATTTTGGTAAAAAAATGCCGGAAAAAGCGAAATCAATCATCAAAAAGAGAGCCATCAGCATAATATCTCGAATAGGCAGAATCGAGCAGAACCGTCGCTTCAAAAGGCTGAACGCGCATTCCTTTCAGATACTTCACTTCAGCGGTTGAGCGATG
>CAIYZW010000894.1 GCA_903930725.1 uncultured Bacteroidota bacterium | reverse complement strand
GGCAACTATGAAATCGAGTTGGATGCTTCGCAGCTTGCACCCGGCATTTACTTCTATAAAATGCAAAGCGGTAGTTTTAGCGATGTTAAAAAACTTATTTTGTTGAAGTAAGCCAAAAAACTAAAAGGACGCTTTATGCGGTGAGTTATGGTTGAAGCTAAATAAAGATGAGCGGTGAGTGTTGCGAAGATGGATGACAATCCAAAATTCGCAAGGCTCACCTTCTCTATGTTTCAGGCCATCATATATAAATCACCATCAAATTTTCACTGCATAAAAAAATTATCTTTACCTATAAAATTGGAATTTTGAAAAATTGAATTTTGAAACAAATTGTATGAAAAAGAAAAATCTTTGGCTCATTTACCTGCTCTTCTTTTTATTAGTTTTCATTTCCTGTGAAAACGACAAGAACGACCCGAAGCCCATCACCAACGAAGTTGTTGAGGCTTTTACTACCGAAACCGGTTTAGGCGCTGTGTATTACGTGGATACCACGCTGCTGAATACAGTAATAAGCTGGCAGGGACAGGGCGACTATCCGGGAGTTGACGACTGGACAACAGCCAAAATCCCCGGCAATTTTGATTTGTACGGTGGCTTGCCCGGCCAATCGGAATATTACACGATAAGTCAGACCATCACCGATACCGACACCATCGTGGTCGATTACTGGGAAAGCCTTCAGGTAAAAGCACACCCCGAGTTTGGTTATCGGACCATAGTGGGTGTGTTCGACATTAAAAACGACTCGATTGTGGTGGCAATCTCAAAAACCCTGGCAAACCCGCAATATGGAGCTGGTGGTGCATGGCAGATTTATGTCGGGAATTTCGATGAGGTTTTGATGGTTTTGGACACCATTTATCTTAAACAATAATGAACGTTAAAATTTTAATAAAATGAGAAGAAAAAACAAAATATGGCTTTTTACTTTGGCAGTAATGGGCTTTACAGTTACGCTTTTAAATAGCTGTAGCAAGGATGAAAATGCCCCGTCAACCACTGATTATTCGAAAACCAATCATTGGCTGAAACTGCCATCAAATCCCGACAAACCGGTGGATATTTTCTATCTTTATCCCACCGCCTGGATGCCGGATAGCATAACAAATCCACTGTATTGTGAAATCGATGAACCAACCATGTTTACAGGCTCAGCTTATGCCTACAGCAAACAGGCAACCGCATTCGAAACTGTGGGAAATATATTCGCACCCTATTACCGTCAGGCCAATGCCATGAGAACTCTGGTTTTGCCGGAAGATCAACGTTGGGATATCCTCAAAAATGTTCCTGCCAAAGATGTTACAGCCGCATTTGATTACTACATAAAAAACTACAACAATGGCCGCCCGTTTATCATCGCAGGGCATTCACAGGGCGCTAACCTGATGCTGTTCCTGCTGAAAGACTATATGACCGAAAATCCTGACGTTTACGCACGGATGGTTGCTGCCTACGTAATCGGATATCCGGTAACTGCCGAATTCATGAATGCCAACATGCATCTGAAATTCGCAGAAGGTCCTGATGATACGGGTGTGATAATTTCGTACAACACCCAGTCGCCCAATGTAGCTGCCGGGACTAACATCGTGGTCGGTGATAATATTGGCCTGGTGATAAATCCGATCAACTGGAAAAGAGACGAGACATTGGCCACTGCCGCCGAAAGCCTGGGTTCCTATATGCCGGACAG
>CAIYZW010000893.1 GCA_903930725.1 uncultured Bacteroidota bacterium | reverse complement strand
CTCAATTGACCGGAACAGCACATAATCATACCAGTGTTTTATGGACAACTTCCGGAGACGGGACTTTTAGTTCGACAAGCTCACTAAGCCCGGTTTATACTCCTGGTACTACGGATGTTTCAACTGGAACAGTAACTTTAACGCTGACTGCTACGGCAACTTCGCCTTGTACCGTTTCTTCGTCCGACACCAAAATTCTTACTATCCAATTGAGTCCAATTGTATTTGCCGGTAAGGATACCATTATCAATGGACAACAGCCTTATCAGCTTGTGGATGCCTCCGCACAATTTTATAGCGAGGTTCTTTGGAGTGTTGTGGCTGGCTCAGGAGAATTTGATTTTAATAACATCGTAAATCCAATTTACACACCAGGTACACAGGATTCCATTGCTCGTTTTGCTGAACTTGCAATAAAAGCTTTGCCTGCTAACCCATGTACGCTGGTAGCTGAGGATGGAATAACGCTTACATTTATGATTGACTGCCAGGACGTAACTGCCTATGCTGGTGACGATTTTACGGTTTGTGTTCCGGGGATTGTTGAACTTACTGGTGTAGCCACAGAATATAGTTCGGTTTTATGGGAAACCAAAGGTGATGGAACATTTTTAAATCCGCAAAGTTTAACTACGAGCTATTTGCCCGGACAGAATGATACGATTGACGGGAATGTCGAACTGCGTCTCACGGCTTTTGCTTTTGAGCAATGCCAGAATGCTATGGATTCCGTTATCGTAGCCTTGCCTAAAAAGCCTTTTGCTTTTGCTGGCCCTGATCAAAGTATCTGTCAGGATAAGTTTTTCGTACAACTAAATGGCACTGCCAGGAATTATTCTTCTTTGTTATGGCGTTCTTCCGGAAACGGTAATTTTTCTACACCAAATGCACTAAGTACTAAATACGGTGTTACAATTTACGATAAACTTGTAGGACGGGTTTATATCTATTTTACTGCATTTAGCGAGGATTGCGGTTCTTTTACCGACACGCTTATCATTAAAATAAGTCATTTCCCAACAGTTAATGCCGGAAGTAATGCAACTATTTGTGGTAACGCATCTTACATCAATACAAATGCTCAGTCGAGTCTGGCAGATACTGTATTTTGGACAACAACGGGAGACGGGCATTTTGATAATCCATATTTGTTGAACAGCGAATACTTCCCGGGAATAATTGATGTAATCAACGGGGCTACTACGCTTTGTCTGACTGGTTTTGGAGAAGACCCTTGCGCCGATAGAACGGATTGCTTGACACTTATAATCACACCATCAGCCTTCATTGATGCGGGCGACGATTTTGCAGGTTGTGAAACCACACCAATTCCTTTGTTGGCAAATGCAATAAATTATGATCAGATTTTATGGACAACCGCAGGCGATGGATCATTTTCAAATACTTCAATCCTTGATCCGGTTTATACTCCCGGACCTCAGGATAATGCCAATTCCTCTGTTATACTAACTGCTCATGCTTTTTCGCAAAATAATTGTGGTAATGATGCCGATGAAATCAGAATAACTTTAATTCACACTCCACAGGCTTTGGCAGTAATACATGAAAGTGTTTGCGATAATATTCCGGTTCAGTTAACTGGTAATGCTGAAAACTGGAGTTCGGTTTTATGGACGACCTCCGGAGATGGTACCTATAACATGGCAAGCTCACTTACCCCGGTTTACACACCAGGTGATGGTGATATCGCTACAGGAACGGTTACATTAACACTCACAGCCTCGGCCATTTCGCCGTGTACAGGTTCTGCTTCGGATACCATAGTTCTGACAATCCAAAAATCACCTGTTGCCATTGCAGGAACTGACGCAAGCATTTGCCAGGGCAATACGCACCAGCTTTTGGGATCGGCCCAAAATTATAGTTCTGTTTTATGGACAACTTCAGGAAACGGCTCATTCAGCAATACCTCCATTTTAGACCCGGTTTACACACCCGGAAATGCGGATATTGAGGATGGATCGGTTATTTTGTCCTTAAACGCCTCGGCAATATCACCATGTGTCATCAATTCGGTTTCAAGCAAAGTACTGTTTATTTATGGTTTAATTCAGATTTATCAGGATATTACCGACGTTGATGTAAAATTGGGTGGAACCGTTGAATTTAGCATTGGAGCTGATTTTGCTGATAGCTATCAATGGTTTGGCCCACTGGGAATTATTTCTGGTGCAACCGATTCGGTGCTTACCATTTTTAATGTTGGGATTGAACATATGGGTGTATACCATTGCGACATTTCCAATAGCTGTGGAACTGTTACAAGTAGTTCGGCTACTTTAACAGTTTATGAAGAACAAATTATCACTGTACCTGCAGGCTGGTCAGGAATTTCATCATGGATTCAGCCTTATGAACCTGATTTTGTACAGCTTTTTGAACCGCTCAACAATAACCTGATTCTGATTAAAAATTATGAAGGGGTCTATTACCCTGATTCATTAAAAGGTTTTAATACTTTGGGTTTCTGGAATACGCAGAGTGGTTATGAAATAAAAGTTCTTTACTCCGATACGATTTCTTTTAAAGGTATTACAAATCCAAACCGAACGATCTATATGTCAGCTGGTTGGAATTATTTGCCTGTTATCAGTTCATGCCTTGTTAATGTTCAGGAGGCATTTAACGACCTACCCATTGATTTAATTAAGGAAATAGCTGGTTCTGGTATATACTGGCCTGCCATGAACATCAATTGCCTTGTTAATTTAAAACCCGGTAAAGCATACCTGCTGCGGGCAAATCAAGGCTTTAGCTATACTTTTCCATTATGCACCAGTAAATCAGGTTTCATCTCTGATATTTCAATACCCGAGAATCCTTCCACCTGGGTCACACCAGTAAATACACCTTCTACCCATTTGGTTGCGTTCGACGATATTTTGCTGGAAACATTCCGGATAGGTGATGTTATCGGTGCATTTACTTCCGATGGCTTATGTGCAGGAATCATGGAAAT
>CAIYZW010000892.1 GCA_903930725.1 uncultured Bacteroidota bacterium | reverse complement strand
CGCTTCTGATAATTCGTGTTGCTTCATAACCATCCATCACGGGCATTTGCAGATCCATAAAAACACAAAAGCAAATGTTGGTTTTTAGCAAATCGAGGCACACTTGCCCGTTTTCGGCAAAAATTACATCGGCAGCGCATTTTTCGAGAATTTGTTTGATTACGAACTGGTTAATCTTATTATCTTCGACTACCAGAACCCTTTTTCCCTTTAAGTCGGGTTTTTCAACCCGGATGACCGGGTTTTCGTCGAGCGATTTTTTCTCACTTCGGTCGAAGGTAAGTGTAAAAGTGAACTCAGAGCCTTTGTTTATCTGGCTTTTAACCGAAATTTCACCTTTTTGTAAATCTATCAGCTGTTTGGTAATCGTCAACCCTAGACCTGTCCCGCCAAAGTTTCTCGAAACATCCTCGGCGCCCTGGATATAGCTGTCAAAAATCGAATGAATGTGGTTTTCAGGAATTCCGATTCCGGAATCTTTAACTACGAATTTTATCTTGGCGTGATTCCGGCTTTCGTCAACCAGCTCGGTAATAACCTTAACCTCGCCGTATTTTGTAAACTTGAGGGCATTTCCTGTAAGGTTCATCAAAATCTGATTCAAACGGTAAGGGTCACCAATTACTACTTCCGGGATGCGTTCGTCAAATGAAAGCACAAAATCAATACCCTTTTCCCTGAATTTATAGGCGAGGGTTTTAATGTGATGGCTGATTACGTTTCTGATGCTGAAATCAATTTTTTCGAAAGTAATTTTCCCGGCTTCAATTTTCGAAAAATCGAGAATATCGTTGATGATAATCAGCAGATTTTCGGAGGATTGCTTGATAGAATTCAGATTTTCGATAACCTGGTCGGGAAGGTTTTCCTGAAGCAGCAGGCCGGTAAGTCCCATGATAGCATTCATGGGTGTCCGTATTTCGTGGCTCATGTTCGACAGGAAAATGGCTTTGGCAATAGAAGCATTTTCGGCGGCTTGTTTGGCTTCGAGCAGGTCGAGTTCATTTTTTTTTCGGTCGGTGATGTCCATTGTAGTCCTGAGAACCTGCTTAACTTCGCCGTTGTCGTTGCGTTTGAAACTTGTGTCGCGGTGAATGAGCCAACGCCAGTGTTCGTTTTTGGCCTTCATCCGGTATTCACCTTCATAAACTTCGTCTTTTCTGAGATATCTGATAATGTCTTTTTGTTGTTTGAATTTTTCCAGATCGTGAGGATGGATAAAAATGCTGATATCTGTGTCAAGCAACTGAATTTCCTGCCTCGAATAGCCGAGAAGATAAAAAATGCTTCGGTTTTGATATACATTACTGTCGGCATCAATATCGTAAACCGAGATAATGTTGGGGGAATTATCGGTAAGTTTATTGATAAAAACTTCACGTTCCCTGAGTTCGTTTTCGATTCGTTCGCTCTGACTTTTAATTGCAGCAAGGTTTTCGACGGTTTTTAAAACCTGAATTAGTTTTGAAGGCGAAATATCCGATTTGGGAAAATAATCGAAAGCACCGGCTTTCATCATTTCCACAGCAATTTTTTCGTCGCCCTGCGAGGTGGTAATAATTACAGGTACTGTAACACCCGATTGTACGAAAGTTTTCAAAATCTGCAAGCCATCGGTGCCGGGCAACTGATAATCCAGGAAAATACAATCGAACTTCAGCATGATTTCAAGGAGGTTGTCAAAAACCTCTTCTGCGCTCACAAAAGCTTGAATTGCAACGTTTATGTTGGTTTTTTTTAGGGCTCTTTTAAAAGCCATAATATCCACTTCATCATCGTCAACCAGCAGAATTGATTTTATGTGCTCAAGTTTTTCCATGTTGTAAACTTACAGATCAAAAATTGGGATATTCGCAAAGTGTCCAGTAATTGTTGAGGGTCGAAACTGCATTAATAAACGTTTCGATGGAGAGGGGTTTTACAATGTAACCAGCCACATTAAGCCTGTAGGCGTCAACGATGTCGGTTTCTTCGCTGGAGGTGGTCATCACAAAAACCGAAATATCTTTCAAACCATCATCATTTCTGAGTTCTTTAAGAAACTCGATGCCCCCCATCCTTGGCATATTCAGGTCGAGGAGGATAATTTTGGGTACAGGCTGGTTACTTGCTTTGAGCGCTTTGAGCATTTCCAGGGCTTTCAGGCCGTCCTCGGCAACCAGTAACGGATTTTGTACGTTATTTTTCTTGAAAGCACGCTTCACGTTCATGATGTCAATATCATCATCTTCGACCAGGAGAATGTTTATTGCTTTATCAGACATATTGCTTTGTATTTATTTTTTCTTAAAAAGTATCTAAAAATATAAATGAATTGGTTAAACCGGCCAGGTAAACGAAAATTTAGTCCATTGGCCTTTTTCAGAATCTACCCAAACTTTCCCGCCTTTTTCGTCAACAATTTTTTTTACGATGGCCAGACCCACTCCAGTACTTTCGACCTTATCACGTGATTGGAGGGTTTGGAAAATGATAAATATTTTATCAAAAAATTCCTTGTCAATTCCAGGCCCGTTGTCTGAAACAAAGAATTCATAAAAATCACCACCATTCTTAAAACCGATTTCGATAAGTGGATCGGGTGAATTATTGTATTTGATGGCATTGCTGATTAGGTTTGAAAACACCTGTTCCAGGGCGATTCTTTCGGTTTTTATTACCGGCAGGTTTTGCTGGATAATAATTTTAAACGACAGCGGCACAGCCAGGGTTTGCATCATATCTGTAAGCAAAACCACAACATCAACACTCTCAACCCGGGCTCTTATTCTACCGGCCCGTGAGTATTCGAGTATTCCGTTTATAAGCCCTTCCATGCGTTTAACCCGGCCCCTGAGCAACGAAAGGTTGCTTTTTACATCTCCGTTAACTTCCGGACCAAGGTCTTCTTCGACCCATTCAGATAAATTGTTGATTGCTCTCAGCGGGGCTTTAAGGTCGTGTGATACGATATAGGCAAACTGGTCGAGCTCTTTATTCTTCTTTTCGAGATCGAGTGCATATTCACGGATTGCAAGTTCGGCATTTTTTACATGTGTGATGTCGTGTTGTATCGCAATGTACTGGGTCGGTATTCCGGTTTCGTTAAGTAAAGGTATAATCGTGGTGTTTACCCAGTAAAACTGACCGTCTTTTGATTTATTCATTATTTCACCAGTCCAGATTTTTCCGGATGTGATGGTTAGCCAGAGGTCGGTAAAAAACGAAGAGGGATGATGTCCTGAATTTAAAATCCGGTGATTCTTACCAATAGCCTCGGTTGAACTATAACCTGATACATTTTTGAAATTATCGTTAACAAACTGGATATTCCCTTTATAATCGGTAATTACCACCATTGCGGCAGCGTTAATCGCATTTTTAAGATTTGTCAGTTCTCTGAATGATTCTTTGGAACTTAACTCAAGAATACGTTCAAAATGAAGGTGGTCCTGTTCGAAATTTTGATAAGCCTCTTCGACGACATGCAAAAAGCTCTTTATCTTTTCATCGTTGAGGTGGTAAACCTCCAGATGCCTTGTAATCTGACGTTTCAGTAACCTGTGCATGCCTTAAAAGATTTGTTTAGGTTATAGATTTTTATTTGGAAAATGATTTCGTTAAAGCTCGG
>CAIYZW010000891.1 GCA_903930725.1 uncultured Bacteroidota bacterium | reverse complement strand
TGGTTAAACTTGATATCGAAAACCCTAAAGCAAGCAAAATATTTGTTGCTCCCGGAAGCGAAACCGACCCTGAGGTTTTTTGCATCACCGAAACCAAAAACGGCACTTTCTGGCTGGGAACCATCCGAAACGGCATTTATGCTTTTGATCCTGAAACCCAAAAGTTTACCGCTCATTATTCGACAAATGAAGGATTAATTGATAATTCGGTAAACGTAATTTTTGAAGATAAACATGGCAAACTCTGGATGAGCACCTGGAAAGGCATTGCAGTTTTAAATCCCGAAACCGGGAAAATTGAAAATTACAGCACCGTGAACGGATTGCCTTTTCCGGAGTTTAACACCGGCTCCGCATTTCGGGACAAGGATGGAACCATTTATTTTGGTGGACAAGGCGGGGTTGTTGCTTTTCATCCTGATTCGCTGGTAAATTTTGAAACCAAAGCAGCTCCCGGCATCGAGGCCATCACAACCATTGGTGGCATAAAGGCATTAGATTATCCATTAAGAAACGGGGAAATGGTAACTTTACCTTATAACGAAAACTCCTTCTCGATCTCCTTTTCCAGCTTCGATTTCAGAAATGCCGGCGAACGCATTTTCCGTTACCGGCTCAAAGGTGCAAAGGATGAATGGACTCAAAACCACTATGATGACCTGAAGGCTGAATTTGTTGGCGTGAAACCCGGATTATATACTTTTGAGCTTCAAACAACCTACAAAGGCTGGCCATGGATTTTGGAGCAGGAAACTGTGATGATACAGGTTTCGCAGCCACCCATTTTCCAGCGACAGGGATTTCAGATTGGGATCATTGTAGCATTTTTACTTTCACTTATCACCATTGTTTTTCTCAGGATTCGGAACAACAATATCCAAAAGGAAATTGAAATTGTGCGCCTCGAAAAAGAAGCAAACCAATCAACCTTAAATTTCCTGAAAAGCCAGATGAACCCACATTTCTATTTTAATACGCTCAACGCTATCAATGGTTACATCATGCAAAATGATATCAGGTCGGCCAATAAGTACCTGACGACTTTTGCAAAGCTGATGCGTGATATTCTCCAAAACTCACAAAAAGAGCTGGTAACCGTGGCCGAGGAAACGGAGGTGCTCGAGAAATATATTTCGTTGCAGCAACTCCGCTTTGCCGGCTTGTTTGATTACACTGTTAAAATAAATGATAGCGTGGGTAATTATAAAATTCCACCCATGTTGCTGCAACCTTTTGTCGAAAACTCGGTGGAATATGCATTTTCCGGCATGCCGATGAAAGGAATCCTGACTGTTGAATTCAGTAACGAAAACAACCGGTTGATTTGCTCCGTAACCGACAACGGCATTGGAATAGAGAAATCAAACCAATTGAAAATTAAAAGCAACCGAAAATCCACAGCCATCAAAAATATTTATAACCGCATCGAAATATTAAACCGGATTTACCAGGTTTCGATCCAACTCGATTTATCTGCTGCTGACGAAAATAATACCGAGTATCCGGGAACACTGGTGAGGATATCACTCCCTGATTTTGG
>CAIYZW010000890.1 GCA_903930725.1 uncultured Bacteroidota bacterium | reverse complement strand
TTCGCGCTCACGGACAGGGCTTGACATTTTACCAACCAAAACCTTGTTGTACATCGAAATGGCGGCATCGCGCGTGAAAAAGAAATTATGCAAAGGCTTCACGGCAAAACGTTTGTTGCTCAAAAACCGGGTGAGGCTGTCACGCTGCAGCTCAACGCCTTCGATGAGGTGGTTGGCCAATGTTTCGTTATCCAGACCGAGCAAAAAGTCGTGCGCGTGCGGGTCGAAACAGTTTTTGCAGACTTTTGCAACCAGATCGGTTTTAACTTTTTTATTTTTCAGGATGGCTGCGAGCAACTGTTTTACTTCAAAAACCTGGGTAGTTTTTTGCAACACTCCCCTAAACTGGGCATATTCTTCCTGAGCCACCGAAAGGTTAAGAATATCGCTGTAAAGCGCCCTTTCGACGTTATCGGGAGTCATATTTTCGACCTCGCTGCCCATGGTATGAATAATCACAGCTTCGAGTTCGCCGATTTCGGAATTTACGTTTACACTATATTTATTATCCATAATTCTTGTTTGTTTTTGATGCGGGAATATTTTGCAAAGGTAGAAGATAATTGATTTGGGCGAAAGTGGGAATGTTTAAGGGTAATATCTGAAAACCTTCATTAATGTTTTCTTTTTTCAATCATCGAATTCCTTGAAAATCGTAAGACTAAACGGAAAAATGTCAAGTTTTTTAAAACAAATCAAATCCTGCCAGGTGCAAATTTTGATTTGAAAAATGGAAACCAGTGAATTGTCATTGTTTGGAAGGTGGATTAATCCTGACTAAAGTCATCATTTCCCTGCATTGATTCTCTCAGGATTCTTCAACCATTTGATGATCATTTCTGCTTTTGGCGGTTCGTCGCCAACAAAAACAGCATCAAAAGTTATCTTATGCTTTCCAACATTTAATACGGGGATTTTTTCGGCAAAATCGAGGCTATTCCTGATTTTTCCTTTATCATCATAAATTCTGATAGTACCTGAGCCGTCACAAATCATGGTTTCGCCCAATTTTAATTCATCTGGAATATTTAATTCTGCGTAATTATCAAACACGATTTTAAAATTACTTGCCGAACCTGATTTCCCTTTAATTTCGATATTAAATCTTAACTTTTGTTGAAATGAATTTATACCGAAACTAAAGGATGAAGCAGTTGGCTCACCAGGCTGTTTCTCTAATTTTTCATGAATAAAAGGATCGCTTGTTTCGATCTGATAAAGATTCCATTCCTTCTCTTTGATTTTTTCGAGATGAAATTCGTTTTTGGAATCCTTAAGTCGTTCTTTCAGATCATTTGTAAAAGTGCCTGAAATTCTGGCTGTTTCCCATTCCCTGATCGCATCAAGTAAAATCATACCGGAAGGATTTGATTCGACAGCTTTTGTGTTCATCACCATCGCAAAGCCAGCATTCCAACCGGCAGCCCTGGCAAGCATCCATTCCATTTCGGGCAAAGTCGTGTTTTTGGTGAGCATGTACCACCCAAGCATATTGGGGAAATAATTTCGCTCAAGCATGGCCTGGTTACTGATCCGGTATTCCTGCATGCTTTCCTTAAAGCCACCGTACCAAGGCTCGCCCCAGTTACAAAGTGTATTAATGTACCAATAATATGGTTTGGAGCGACTTGTGCCATTAACAAATTCATGATCGAGGGTTTTGTAAAAGTCCTCGGCAAACAAACAGGAAGCGTAATCGCCTTCACCTGAAGCAAAACATCCTTCATGGCCATCAAAATCGAGGTGGCTGATACCTGTTTCGTTAAAAAACTTTGCCAGGTTTATTGAAATTTCCCGTTGCATTTCGATATTTGGGAAGAAAACTTTGTAAGCGTGGTCAATGAGTTTTTTTACAGTGTCATCTTTTAAATGATGGCAGGCAGTGGTTCCAAATGCACCTCTCTGGCAATCCAAAAGTGTAAAAGGTTCATCTTTCGAAACCGATTTGTACCGGATCAGCTCACTTCCAATCATAACCGTGTGCATGTTATTGTTGACGGTATCGTTAAAATATTCCTGCGTCGAAACCACTATTTCTGTTGTAGCGCTGTCAATTTCTGTGGTAAGAAAGCCAAATCCTGTGTATGCCAGTCGCTGATCAGGAACCGGTGTAATGTATGGATCATTTGGTGTAATAAAATTGGTCAGGCAGTGAACACCGAAAAACAAATCAGCTTCTTTAGCTTTCTGGGCACATTTTTTTATTCCAATATTCCCATTTGGGAAAAATGCAGTGTCTAACTCAAAATGTCCCCAGGTTTTAAAAGGCCCTTCATGGTAAACCGAAAAAAAGCCGCCCCGTTTTGCATATCCGATAATCTGGTCAATTTCGGATTCTTTAAAATCCGAAATCAGATAAGATCGGCTGTGAAGAAACGCTTTCTTCGCCCAAATCCCGTCAATAGTAGGATAGGGAAGTTTTTCGGTTAAAACAATTTGTTCGATGAAATCCATGGTTTTGGGTTCAGCGCACGAAAACAAGGAAATTTTACTTCCAACTGCCGTTTCGCCTTTGATTGGTTTCAAAGGAATACTTGTTAAACCCATTGCATCAACCTCACGGTACTTATCGCGGTTTATCGAATATGCCTGCAGGCTGCTTCCTGCTTTCCAGGGCAAGGCCAGCGAACCTCTATCTTCACAAATACCACTTTTGTTATATTGTCCTCCCAGAGTTTTGGCATTTAACAGCAACATTCCGATCGAAACTTCCTCATCTCTCACAACGCCAACTACTTCACCAATTTTTTTCGAAATATCAGTGTAAATCGGCCCCCAGGCAACGGCATCAACCAAAGCGGCAGGTTCGGCTTTGACTATCTCAAAAGTGAGATGTGCCTGATGCTGCGTAAATTCTACCTCGACCAGTACCTCATTTTCCTCAAAACTGAAAAATATCAGGCTATTATCAATATCGAACTTTGCTGAAACAGGATTATGCTGGGTGCCCTCTGAAATTAAGGAAAGGAAATATGAAACAGTGTCTTTGCTCAGATAATCAATCCTGTTTATGGAATTGATAAGTTCCGTGACTTTACCGGTGTTATCAATCGAAAATTGAAGTCCTTCAGCCTCGAATCTGGATTGGGAAAGGCAATTTAACTGAAAAATAATGGCCGGAATTAAAAATAAGATTATTCGTTTCAGGGATGATGCAACGGTTTTTTTTATTCCGTAAAGGTTTTGCTGATTGTAAGTTTTATGAACAAGCGCCGGTTTGAAGAATTGGCAGCCAGGTAATTGAAGAAAGCGGGGTGATTTGTCTGTCATATTTTTCATAGCAAGCTGATTAAGTCACAAATTTGTGAAATTTATGGATTGACACCTGCAATCGGTAAGTTTTTTTTGGAAAATTTTTTATGATTCCCCCTTCGGATTTTTCTACAACTCATCAATATCCCTCAGTTCGCGGTAGAGCAATTTTTGTTTATTGGCGGCGGCCTTTCCTCCGGCATCGCCCGGCACCAAAGATACGGCGTGGCGGATGGATTTTGCGCCAAAACGCAGCCTGATGCGGTCCATGGCCTGGTACAGGCTTACCATTTCGGGTGTATCGTCGAAAAGATTAAGTTGCTGCATGCCACATACCAAATGACTGAAACGCACGCCAATCAAGCGGATCAACATGCGGCGCTGATAAAGTTTATCGAACAGCTCCTGCGCAATTTTGGTAAGAATATGATCGAAGGAGGTGTAAGGAATGGTTTTTTGCAAGGTATGCGTGTCGAAGTTGGAGTAGCGGATTTTTACCGTAATACAGCCTGTGAGTTTTCCCTTTTTACGCATCTGAAAGGCGATTTTCTCGACCATCGAGCTGAGGATTTCGCGCATGCGTACCACTTCGATGGTGTCCTGCTCAAAGGTAGTTTCGGTGCTGATGGATTTTTGTTCGGAATAGGGCACAACCGGCGTATTATCAATGCCGTTGGCTTTTTTCCAGATGTCGAGGCCATTTTTGCCCATCAGTTTTTCCATCATTTCCGGCGGGATCATGCTCAAAGTATGGATGTTTACAACGCCCATGGAGCGGAGCAACTGGAAAGTTTTTGTGCCGATCATAGGAATTTTGCGGATCGAAAGTGGCCCGAGAAAAGGCATCACCTGCTGTTTTTCGACCTGAATTTCGCCGTTGGGTTTGGCCTCGCCTGTGGCAATTTTCGATACCGTTTTGTTTATAGACAGCCCCAGCGAAATAGGCAGTCCTGTTTGGCTGATGATGCGTTGCCGTAGTTCGTGCGTCCATTTGAGCGAACCAAAAAAACGGTCCATGCCGGTGATGTCGAGGTAATGCTCGTCAATGGAGGCTTTTTCGTAAACGGGAGCCTGTTCGGCGATGATGTCGGTTACCATGCGCGAATATTTGGTGTATTGCTCCATGTCGCCGCGAATGACGATGGCATCGTTGCAAAGGTTGAGCGCCATTTTCATGGGCATGGCCGAACTTACACCAAACTGGCGCGCTTCGTAGCTGCAACTGGCCACCACACCACGGTCGGAAGTACCGCCAATAATCACGGGCTTGCCCACTAAGCTGCTGTTCATCAGCCGCTCCACCGACACAAAAAACGTGTCGAGGTCCAGATGTACGATTGTGCGGTTATCGGTTTGCATTTTTTTTCCAGTTTATTGTCGGAAGTCAGAAGTCGGCAGTGGGCAGTCATAAGGCGTGAGGGGTGAGGCATAAGGCGTAAGTAGGCAGTAACCGGTAGGCAGTGGGCAGTATGACTTATCATAAATTTGGTTGACATTTTTCCACCATTCCAGTTTTCCACCATTCCAATCTTCCAATCTTCTCCCGCCGAAGCGGGATTTCGGCTAACGCCTCAACATTCCAATCTTCCAACATTCCAATTTTCCAATCTTCCTGACTTTTTTCTTGCTTTTTCTAAAACTTGTATTACTTTTGACTAATATTTAATCTTATTAACGATTACAATATAGTCATTACAAAGTTTTAAACAAAGAATTGTTGATAAATAATTTAATGAGGGATGAATTAAACCTGTCTGTGCATTTCGCTCTGCTCCATGCGCTCCGCGCTCCGCGAAAGGAAACGATGTAAAATGAAAAATGTCCAATTTAGAATGAAGAATGAAAATCGGTAACTAAAAATACTTTTTCACCATGTACTTTAACTCAAACATAAAATTTTTACGGAAACGTAAAGGTCGCACCCAGGATGATGTAGCGGTGTCGTTGGGCATTCCCCGCTCAACATTTAACAATTACGAAAATCTGATTGCTCAGCCGGGCATCGAAAACCTGATTGCTTTTTCCAATTATTACGGTGTGGCTATTGATACCTTAATTAAGGTTGACCTGACTAAATTGGCCGAAAGCCAGCTTTCGCAACTCGAAAAAGGTTACGATGTTTTTATCAGGGGTAGCAGCCTTCGGGTGTTGGCTACCACGGTTAATTCCGAAAACGAGGAAAATATCGAACTGGTTTCGGAAAAGGCCAAAGCCGGCTACACCAATGGTTTTGCCGACCCGGAGTATATCCGCATTCTGCCTACCTTCAACCTGCCATTCCTTTCGCGCGATAAAAAATATCGCACTTTCCAGATCAACGGCGACTCGATGCTGCCTATTCCCAACGGCGCTTACGTTACCGGAGAATTTGTCCAGAACTGGAATTTCATCCGCGACAGGCAGGCTTACATCATCCTTACCCTCAACGAAGGGATTTTGTTTAAAGTTGCCGAAAACCGTATCCCCGGGGAAGGTCAGCTCAGGCTTCACTCTTTAAATCCCAACTATGTGCCTTTCAGCATTCATGTAAACGAAATCAGGGAAGTATGGAAATTCATTCATTATATCAGCGCTGAAATGCCTGAAACCCGGCCTGCCGAAAATGAGATGATGGACAGCATCCGTGAAATTAGCGAAGAGGTTAAACTGATCAAGGAAAAACTGGATAGGCAGTAGGAAGTAGGCGTGAGGCGTGAGGCGTAAGGCATGAGGAAGGGGGCAGTGGGCAGTGGGCGGTAGGCAGTGGGCGGTTGCAGTAAACCGGGAATTATTACTTTTCTTCTTCGTAAAATTCGTTGTGGTCGGGGTAATATAGTTTTTCGCGGGCTACTTTTTCGGAAAAAATAAAATATTGGGCTACTCCGGTGGCGCAAATCTGGCCTTCGTTATCTAAAAGTTCGACTTCGATATCGGCAAGGTTTCGCCGTTGCTGCCGTAGTTTAGCCCGAAGTTTAATTTTTCCTTTATCGGTGTAAACGGGTTTTTTATAGCGTACCTCCAGTTTTGAAGTTACACCGGCAGTTTTCATTTTTACATAAACAAACCAGCTTGCAATTTCATCAATAAGTGTGGCCTGAATGCCGCCATGCAAAACATTTTTGTAGCCCTGAAAATGCGCCGTAGGTTCCCAATCGGCGAGGAGATATTCACCTTCATCAATAAAATTGAGCCGCAGACCAATTTCGTTGTCAGGCGAGCAGCCAAAACAATTATAGCCGGTGGAGTCGGCAAATGGATTTCGGACTCTTTTAAAAGTTGTAGACATTTATTTGGGTATGCCGTTTTTAAATTTTGTCTGGCTGATGACCTTGCCGTTTTCGTCAAACTCTTTCCAGATGCCGTCTTTCAGATTATTTGCATAAAGGCCTTCAGTTTTGATTTTTCCGTCCTGATAATATTCTTTGAATTCGCCTGAGCGTGCATTGTCAATGTAAGTTTCGATGGTTTTGAGGGAGCCATCGTCAAAATAGGTTTTTTGGGCACCTTCGAATTTACTTTCCTTATAAAAATATTCGGCAAAAAGCTTTCCTGCCTGGTTGTACCATTTTGATTCGCCTTCCTTGAGACCGTTTTTATAAAACGATTCCTCCTGTTTGGTGCCATCTTCATAAAAAGTGCGCCTTATTCCATCGAGAAGTCCGCTTTTATAGGTTTCTTCGAGAATCAACCGGGAGCCACGTTCGTAGGCTTTTACAGTGCCGTCGAGCTGGTCGTTTTTATAAAAACTTTCTTTGAGTAGGTAACCTTTTTTATCAATTTCAACAGAAACGCCATCCTTTTTCCCGTTATTCCAGGCTTCGATCAGATTAATCAATGTATTTGCATGGTAGGTTACCCAAACCCCGTCTTTGTTACCATCAACATAAGTGCCCACTGATTTTATCAGGCTTTTCATTTCTTCCCAATAACCCTGTTTCTTACCATTTTCATCGGTTTTATTAATATCCTGACGCACTACAGTTTCGTTTTGAGCAGAAATAAAACCCGCTGTCACCATCATGAAAACGAATAAAACAAACATCTTTTTTATCATCTTTTGCTAATTTTAATTTTGAGGGCAAATTTATAAGTATCCAACAAATCCGGCTATCTCGAATTTACAATTTCTTTACCAAAAGGCGTGAGTGCAAGACCGGCCAGTTTAAAATGCTGCATCCCAAAAGGCAGGCCAATAATGGTGATAGAAAGCAAAACGCCAAAAACGAGATGACTGAGGGCAATCCAGATGCCACCGACAAAAATCCAGATAATGTTCATCAGGGTTGAAACGCAGCCACTCGATGCCGGGCGGCTAACAGCAGTCTGACCAAAAGGCCATAATGCCAACATGCCCAATTTTAAAGTCTGGAGCCCGAATGGAATTCCAATAATGGTGATCATCAATAAAATACTCGCAATTACATATTCGATGGCGATGATGAT
>CAIYZW010000889.1 GCA_903930725.1 uncultured Bacteroidota bacterium | reverse complement strand
CAATGTAATAAACAATAACAATTTTAGTTTTTTCATTTTCGTAAGTATTAGATTTGTTGTTTAACTCTTCAAAATTGTTAGTTTTAAAATTAATTTAAATTTGTCTGCCAAAAGTATAAGCGGTTTATAAAACCTGGTAGGAAAACACTTGTAAATCGTTTGTAAAGCGTTTGAAAATGGAAGAAAGGAATGGTGGAATGATGGAATAGTGGAATGTTAGAACTCGGTGCAACGTGCTTTGCTCTTCACGCTTTGCGCTATGCTCTTTGCGCTATCCAAAAAATACGTCTTAAATATTATTATTTTACTTCGTGAAAGACAAGGATTTTGAAATATTTGAATTATTAAAGCAAAAGATTGTTGAGCAAATGCAGCAGTCCTTTCCAGGAGTGAATCCCGACATCACCGCCTGGAAGGGGCAGGATATTGTTGATTTTCAGGAAGAGTTGCTGATAAAAGTAAGCGCTCACATCAGCGAAAAGTGGTTTTACAGCCACATGAAAGCCAAAAATGATAACCTGCCCCGGATAGATATGCTCAACATGCTTAGTAAATATGCAGGCTTTGCGAATTGGGACGATTTTAAATTTAAACATTCAAGCCCGGCAATGGTTCCTATCGTTTTAAAAAATCCAAACCGCTATTTTATTCTTGTTCCGGTTTTAGTGATTTTGATTCTGACCTGTTTTTTTATTTTTTTTAAGATCTTCAATACCCGCGATTATAAGTTCAATTTTTTTGATGCCGATACCAAAATGCCGGTTACCAATAGCATTATCGAGGTGAGTGTTCTTTTGGGCGGCGAATCTCCGGTGAGTTATCTATGTCGTCCTGATGGCAGTTTTCAATTCAAAACTGATAAAATTAATGTGCGGTTTGTCGTTAAATCACCCTATTATCAAACGGATACTATTTTCCGGTTCCTCGATAAATTTAATCGGAATGAAACTGTAAAACTGAGGCCCGATAATTATGCGTTGATGCTACACTATTTTTCGACCATGAATGTAAAAGACTGGCAAAAGCGCCGAAACCAGCTTGACCAGATGATTTCGGACAGCGCCATGATTTACCAGGTTTATACAAAGGAAGGTATCGGGGCGGAACTTTACAATAAACGGGAGTTCATCAATAAACTAACGCTTCCTTCGAGTGGTTTGCAGGCTATCGAAATATTGGATACAAAATACCATGGCGACAAGATTTCATTAATCCGTTTTACGCAAAAGGAGGCCGGGAAATGAGAAAACACATGTTCATATTTGGCGCCATCCTCGCTTATTTGCTTTTCTGCTCAAAGTCTTGCGATTCACCCAACCCTGAAGATACTACTTCGATTGAGGTTGAGCTCGGGAAAACCAAAGACAGCATTAAAGATGAATTTGAGTCGGAGGATCTTTCCAGAAAAACGCTTCGTGCATTTGAGACAAAAGCGAAGGAAAAATTAGTTGATTTTTCTGATTATCTAAACCTGTACGCCGGCCATTCGCTGGATGATACTATGAAAAACCAGGTGAGGCAAGCGATTTCGGAGCTTTTTATTTCTGATAGCATCATTATTAAAATGAAGGTTTTGCCCGAAACCAATGAAAACAACCTAAAATTAAATGCGTTTTTGACCTCAGATATTTTCGCGATTTATGATTCGGTAGGCTTTCGGATTGATTCGGTGGAAGTTTTAAAGCATCTTGGCCGAAAGGCTGATTTTAGTTACGCCGGAATCCTCAAATTTACGCAAAGTACCGATGTATTTTTATCGCCGGATAATTCTAAAATAATCACAGCCCATAAAACAGTTGATTTTTCGGCAGTAAAAGTAAACAGAACCTTTGGGGCTGACACCCTGCAAATCTGGAAAGTTCTTCTGGGGAACATTGAGTAGCCGCATTAACTTCTCCAATCATCAATGAAAATTGGGGTTAATCCGGGAAATTCTTTTTATCCAAGATGAAATTTCACTAATGCCTCGATTGGATTTTTGATGATATTCCCGATTTCCATATCAAATTTCCGGGCAACAAATTCTAAATCTTCTTTAAAAAGAAAGGCCACCGAGCCTGCAAATCCACGTTTATAGTTGTGATAATTGGTGTAT
>CAIYZW010000888.1 GCA_903930725.1 uncultured Bacteroidota bacterium | reverse complement strand
CACAATGGTAATTTCGCTATTGGCAGGATTTGGATAAATACTTACCATTTTTGCCAAGTCACCTTCACCAACTCCGGTTGCCGATTCCTTGAATGAAAGGATTTTGGATAAACCATTGGAAACATACAATCCATCGTGCTGAGGCATAGTAACATCGAAGGTTGCTGAAAGTGTAACTTCAGTTTGATTGTAACTGTCGTAGCCAACAAAACTGAGGTTTTCATTTTCAAAAGCACCATCTTTGGTATCAGTCATTTGGTCGTCGCCATAAAGTGTAAGCAGGTAGTTGCCTTCGCTCTGTCCGACAGCAGCATAGCCAACACAATTTCCGGCTGCATCAAAGGCTCCAACGAAATCAACATTTTTCAATCCGGATACTGCTGCATTGTCTATCGAAACAAGATGTACACTGGCAGTGCGCGAAATTGACCATGGGCCATCGTTTGCTACGGTTTCATAATTTGCTCTTGGTCCTAAAACGTCACAAATGATAGGCTGGTAGTTTAAGGTTACTGGACGTTTGAAATTTCCTAAATAACCAAGGTTTGGCTTTAGTGTTTTGAGATCATAAATACCACCATCGGGCCAATAAACCTTGTTCGAAGATATTTCAAATATGATCAGCACATCCTGTCTTGGATTGCTCAGAACGTGTGTAATACTGTCTTCATAATTTGTAAGTACCGGGAAAATGGAGAAGCCTGATGGAAGATTTACTGATTGAACAGCAACAGGGTCGCCATGCATTGTCCATGTTCCGGTATTGAGCATTTTAACTTTATAACCTTTGTAAGGATCCCAGTTGTGGATTGTGTTGGTATTTAATGGAGGCGAGAAAATGCTTCCGGTCGAATTTACCATTATATAAAGGTTATTAACCGGCACATTGTATTGGTTCATCACTTCAAGAGCCGGATTAAGCGGATTGATGAAAGTCGAAATGTACGACCATCCCGGAGTTACAGGGATAATCTGGATATTCATCATCGCACTGATCTGATAAAGATCGGATTCGAAGGATTGGACATCGGTAGCTCTGGCTTCGATAACATTGTTACATGGGAATAAATCAACTTCCAGCTGCCATGTATCAGTGCCATCAACAAATAGCCATTGGCCACCATTAATCCTGATCTCAATATATGCAAGATCTCCGTCAAGATCGCTTGCAGTTCCGGTAACAACAACAGGGTTAAAGTAGAGTACGTCATTATCGGCCGGATAGGTAATTACAACCTCTGGTTTATGGAATATTGATAACAGGATGTCATCGGTTGAAGTTTCGGTACAAGGATCAATTCCGTAAGCTGTTAAGGTTAATAATACTGCGCCATTGGAAATATCCTGAGTGCCGGCAGTATAAACCGGGGTTAGTTCAGTTGCGCTGCTAAATGTACCATCTCCTGCTGTTGTCCACAATAATGAACTATTGTCGGCAACATCCGAAAATTCTAAAGTATATGGTTCATCGTACAGTATTGATACATCTTCACCGGCGTAAGCTCCAGGAATCCAGATGACTGAAAGCGTCATATCATCACTTGCATTTGTGGCACATGGAATCATTGATTCCACAGTAACTGTAAGAATTACTGAAGTATTAGATATATCTTCAGATCCTGGTGTGTAAACTGCATCAAGTACAGTAGGATCATCAAAACTACCATCGCCAGCGGTTTCCCACAAAACTGTCGAATAATTCTCGGCAGTCACATCCGACAATGTTATCGAACCTGTTTCACAAACCGAAGCATCTGGTGCATCAACTGTTGGGAAGTGTCGAATTGTAAGTGTCATCACATCGTCATCAGTGTATGCTGTACAAGGGCTACATTGCGAAGTAGTAAGTTTGAGAACAACAGTACCGGTTGTGATATCAGTAGTTCCGGGTGTATAAATAGCATTAAGCAATGAGGTATTGTTAAAAGTACCATCTCCTGCTGTTGACCAAATAAAACCGCAAGCGTCAGAAACTGAACCAGCAAGGGTGTAAGCACCGTCTTCGCAAACGGTTCCGTCGTTACCGGCATTTGCAACTGGCAACCTCTGAATGGTGAGGATCATGCAATCCTGATCAGTAATTGTGCACGGTGCAAATGGATAGGCGTTGAGGCAAAGTTCGGCAAATCCGTTTATTTTGTCGTTAACGCCTGGCGTGTACCTTGCGTCTGCAAGTGTGGCATCGTTAAAGGTTCCATCGCCTGATGTTGTCCATTCGATAGCGGATGTCACTTCGGCAGTGCCGCTCAGCTTGTAATTTTTGGTCTCGCAGATGGTTGCATCGGCACCGGCATGGGCAACTGGTAATGGATAGAAGGTTACAGTAACACAATCCTGATCAGTACCAGTACATGGTGTAATCGGTTGAGCCGTAAGGCAAAGTTCAAACGAACCTGCAGCGATGTCACCTGAACCTGGATTGTAGGTCGTATTCAGAATGGTTTCATCTGTAAATGTACCATCACCATCTGTAGTCCAGAGTAATGAACTGTATCCAACAGCGGTTGCATCTGATAACTCAAGTGCATCGCTTACGCATAAT
The DNA here is from genome assembly GCA_903930725.1 of uncultured Bacteroidota bacterium. Lineage (GTDB taxonomy): Bacteria > Bacteroidota > Bacteroidia > Bacteroidales > 4484-276 > CAJATL01. Next base: position 2,297 of record CAIYZW010000888.1, on the reverse strand, counting down.
GAACCGTCAAATCCAATATCAACAACCGGAAGAAGATTTATCGTAAGAGTCATACAATCTTCATCAGAGGATGTGCAAGGACTTGTGGCGAATGTTGTAAGACAAAGATCAACCGATCCAGCAGCGATATCATCAGCACTTGGTGTGTAAGTTGCACCAACAATTGCAGCATCATCAAATGATCCTGTTCCGTATGAAATCCATTCAACTGAAGCTTCATTTTCGGCAGAAGCTCCTGACAAGGTATATGTTCCATCTTCACAAATTGTGGCATCATCGCCAGCGGCAGAAACTGGGAGTAACTGGAATTCAAGAACCATATCATCGCTATCATCAACTGTACAAGGACTTTCAGGTTCTGCAGTCAAAGTAAGTTTTACCGAACCAAGTAAAACATCAGCAGCACTTGGATCATAAGTTGCGCCAACAATTGTAGGATCAGTAAATGTTCCGGTTCCATCAGTTGTCCATGTAACTGAACTGTAATTTTCGGTAGTAGCATCTGATAAGGTATAGGATGCGTCTTCACAAACCGTTCCATCATCACCAGCGTCAGCAATTGGCAGCAACTGGAAGTTAAGAACCATATCATCGCTATGTTCAACTGTACAAGGACTTTCAGGTTCAGCAGTTAAGGTAAGTGTTACCCAACCAAGTAAAATGTCAGCAACACTTGGATCGTAGGTTGCACCCACTATTGAATTATTATCAAATGTTCCTGTACCATCACTTGTTGTCCATGAAACTGATGCGTAGTTTTCGGCAGTTGCATCAGTTAAAGTATAGGTGCCATCTTCACAAATTGTTGTATCATCACCTGCATCAGCAATTGGCAGTAACTGGACTGCGAGTATCATACAATCAGTATCTGATACTGTACAAGGATCTACAGGTTCGGCAGTCAGACAAAGTTCAACTGATCCATCTGTGATGTCGTCAGCACCAGGTGTGTAAGTTGTACCAATAATATAAGCGTCATCAAACGTTCCTGTACCATCGGTTGACCAGCTTACTGAGCTATAATATTCGGGAGAAGCGTCCGTAACTGTAAATGTGGCATCCTCACAGATTGTGGCATCTGAACCAGCATCAGCAATTGGTAAGTACTGTATGGCAATCGTCATGCAATCACTTGTCTCATTTGAACAAGGATCTATTGGCTGGGCAGTGAGGCAAAGTTCGACAGATCCTGTTATAATATCATTAGCTCCAGGTGTATAGGTGGGGTTCAGATCGGTTTCAATATCAAATGAACCATCTCCACCTGTCCATAACAATGAGCTGTAATATTCAGCAGTTGCATCGGTTAAATCATAACTTCCGTCTTCACAAATTGTGTTATCCTCACCAGCATCAGCCGAAGGAGGTGCCTGGAAATATAGTTTTAATGAATCCTGTGCAGCAGTGTTGCATGGGTTTATTGGTGCAGCCAATACATAAAGTGTAACACAGCCTTGTGGATAATCTATAGTTGGAGATGGAGAGTATGTTGGGAGTTCAAGTGTGTTATCATCAAAATTTCCATTCCCATCAATACTATACCAAAGAACTGCCTCTTTATTAGTGTAATCAACATCTGTAAATGTGTAACTTTCGCTGTAGCAAATAGTATCACCTTCAGCTTTAATATCAACTGTTGGCAGATATTGAATAGTCAATACCATACAATCCTTGTAGGCTGTGGCGCAAGGACTAATGGCTTCTGCAGTTATACAAAGTTCGACAAAACCATTTGCAATATCATCGGCACTTGGTGTGTAGGTAGGATTTTCAGAATTTTCATCGTCAAAAGTACCGGTACCATCGGTTGTCCATGAAACGGAGTTTTCATAATCAGCATATGGGTCTGATAATGTATAACTTGCATCTTCACATATTGTTCGGTCATATCCAGCATCAGCATAAGGCAGTAACTGAATCGTGAGAACCATGTCATCGGTATCTTCAAGTGTACATGGAGAGATTGCTTCGGCAGTAAGTGTGAGTGTAACTGAACCATTTGTGATGTCAACAGCACTTGGTGTGTAAGTTGCACCAAGAAGTGTATTATCATCAAAACCACCTGTGCCATCAGTTGCCCAGGAAACAGAGCTTTCGTTATCAGCAGTAGCTCCTGACAAGGTGTAAGTTCCGTCTTCGCAAATTGTTGTTTCACTACCAGCATCTGCAATTGGCAGTAACTGGATAGTAAGAATCATTTCATCGGTATCCTCAAGTGTACATGGGTCAGCTGCATAGGCAGTTAACGTTAAAGTAACCGAACCAAGCAAAACATCAGCAGCGCTTGGATCGTAAGT
>CAIYZW010000887.1 GCA_903930725.1 uncultured Bacteroidota bacterium | reverse complement strand
TGCCGACAGCGTTAATTACGATCAGGTAGTTGTTCAGTTTGGCGGTGAAGGGCATTTTGTACCCGGCCAGTTCTATTTTGATGATATTGATTTACTTGTTGATGTTATCGGCGTTCCCGAGATAAAGGTTTCACAATTCGAACTATTCCCAAATCCAGCTCAGGAGCAGATCAGGGTAAGCAATTTTGAAATGATTGAAACCATCGCCATTTATTCGATGACAGGCCAGATAATTTTAATCCAAAATCAGCCAGATGGGACAATCAATATTTCCGATCTTAAACCAGGGATTTATCTGATGGTGATTATGGATGAAAATGGTCAAAACCATCAACGAAGGTTAATTAAAAAATAAAAAGTAGTTGAATATGAAAAGCCTCACAGGTTGATAAACCTACCAGGTTTGCAAAACCTGTGAGGTTTTAATTGAGGCTCTAAAGTTTTTAAATATTACTTGTTATCAACACTAAGCAAATTCGTTTTTAATAAATTTAATACTAACTAAAAATTATCATTATGAAGAATTATTTACTTGCTTTAATGATGTTGGTTGCTTTTGGTGCATTTGCCCAAAGCACGCACAACATTGATTTTGAACCGGCAGGAACCGGTGCAGCCTGGTCGTGGACCATGACAGAAAACGCCGACAATCCACCACTTGAATTTGTTGCCAATCCTGCTATTGCCGGCATCAACACAAGTACAACGGCAGCAAAATTTATTGCCAGGACTGGAGGAAATCCCTGGGCTTTATGCTTTACCGATGGAGATGGAGTGTTTACTTTTGATGCAACCAATGCTGTTGTAAAAATCATGGTTTACAAACCAACCATCAGCAACATAGGCTTCAAATTCGAAGGTATGAGCGGTAATGTCCAGTTAGAGGTTGCAAATACGCTGATTAACCAATGGGAAGAGGTTACTTTTAATTTTTCAGCTAAAATCGGAAGCACTTACAACCGGATTGTGATTATCCCTGATTTTACTTTCGCCGGCAGACCAACGGATAATGTGCTTTATTTCGATAATATTCAGGTTCCTGACGGTTTTATCCTACCTCCTTTGGCCGAACCAACAACAGTTCCGCCGGTTCCTACACAACTTGCCGAAAATGTGATTTCTGTTTACAGCGAAGCTTACACCAATATTCCCGGAACCAATTTCAATCCCGGCTGGGGACAGTCAACGGCTGTAACTATAAATTATAACGCTGCCGGAAACAATACTCTCAAATATGCAAGCCTGAACTATCAGGGGACACAATACACAACTCAAAATGTTTCAGGATATGAATACCTGCACGTTGATTTCTGGACACCAAATTCGACTGCGCTGAATTTTTTCCTGATCAGCCCGGGTAACGAAAAACCATATTCGCTGCCAATTGCTGCCGAAACATGGGTAAGTGTTGATATTCCTTTATCACATTATGTTCCACCTGTAAATCTTGCCGATGTTTTCCAGTTTAAGGTTGATGGAAACGGAACTGTGTATTTCGACAACTGGTATTTCTGGAAAAGCCCTGCCGGCGCCGGAACCGATGCGTCATTAAGCGATCTGTTGGTTGACGGTGTTACCGTTCCCGGATTTTTGCCAGGTGTTTTCAGTTATTCGGTCGAATTGCCATCAGGTACAGTAACTGTGCCTGTGGTTACCGCCACCACCACTGATGCCGAAGCTGGTTATGTGGTAAATGATGCAGCAGCTTTGCCGGGAACTACCGAAGTTGTGGTTACCGCAGCCGATGGAACTACCATTAAAACCTATTCGATTGAGTTTACCGTGGCTGGTATCGCGCCCGGATCGGATTATTGTGCAACCGAAGTATTTCATTTTGGTCTCCCCGGCGAAGCGGCATCAGCAGCTTATTTAACCATCAAAAATATTGATGCCCTCTCGATGATTGTAGAAATCGAATCAGCAACTGCTGATCCGGTGGATGTATTAATCGTTGCCGGCGGCAGCGGAGCAACAATTTCAGCCGAAAACACATCCGTTCCCGGCAAAATCAGCAGGATTTTATCCTGGACTTCTGATCCTCCCACCAATGTAACACTGAATGTTTTGTGGAGCAAAGCAACTTTCCCAGGAAACTGGATGTTAATACAGGGCGAATTCACGGTGCCTTTTGAAGCAGGCTGCGAACCAGCAGGCCCGGTAGAAGTTACTTTCAGAGTTGATATGTCGGAGCAAACAGTGTCACCACTTGGTGTTCACCTTGCAGGAAGTCTCCAGGGATGGGATCCTTCAGCCACCTTGATGACGCTGACAGAGAATAATATTTATGCTGTAACTTTAAGTCTTAACCCAGGTGAAACGGTTGAGTTTAAATATGTGAACGGCAACGCCTGGGGTATGGACGAACAAGTTCCGGCAGGTTGCGCACAAAACAATAACCGCTATTTAACGGTTCCATCAACAAATACGGTTTTAACTGCCGTTTGCTATGCCAGTTGTATTATTTGTAACCCTCCTTTGGTGGATATTACGTTTCAGGTTAATATGTCGAACGAAACAGTTTCACCAAACGGTGTCCATTTAGCAGGAAGTTTCCAGGGCTGGGACCCTTCATCTACCGCGATGCTGCCGGTTGGGAATAATATTTATGCCGTTACAGTGGCGCTGGAAGCAGGCAATTATTACGAATACAAGTTTGTAAACGGAAATGCCTGGGGCTCGGATGAGTCTGTTCCGGCCGAATGTGCAAGTGGCTGGAACCGTTTTATTACTGTTCCTTCGGTACCCACTACACTCGATGCAATCTGCTACGGGAGCTGTATTCATTGTGTAGCTCCGGTAATTCATTACGATGTAACTTTTCAGGTTGATATGTCGCAGTATTCGGGTGCTTACAGCCAGGTTGATTTAAACGGGTCTTTCAATAGCTGGTGTGGTACCTGCAACCCGCTTACCGATGTAAATGCCGATAATATTTACGAAACAACGTTGTCACTTGTCGAAGGAACAACTTACGAATACAAGTTTACGCTTGACGGCTGGAACTTTCAGGAACAATTTGTACCAGGCGAACCCTGCACTTCAACGCTGGGAGGCTTCACCAACCGCACTTTATTTGTTGATCAGACTATATTACTTCCTGTTGTTTGCTGGAATCTCTGCGATGGTTGCCCAACTTATCAGAAAGGCTGGAGCGGAATATCAAGCAATCTTATCCCGGATGCTAAAATGAGTATGGAAGATGTTTTTGCACCTGTGTTGAATGATATGGTTATTCTGCTTGGAACAAACGGAATGTTTTGGCCAGAATTTGGTATCAATACGCTTGGCGAATGGGATACTTACAAAGGTTATAAAGTGAAATTTGATAAGGGTGTTATTTTTGAATTTACCGGCAGCGAGCCAATAAACAGAACTGTTGCATTAAATCCTGGCGTATGTTACGTCCCGGTTTTAAGCCAGGGTCCTGCATCTGTTGCTGATGTAATTATGCCTTTAGGCGACGATATTTTATTTATGTTTGATATTTCTACCGGAGAGATTTACTGGCCTGATGGTGGATTGGTACCCGGCGTTGCCGGAGCACTCGAAACACTCTATCCCGGCTTTGCCTACCTCACCAGAGTAGTCAATCAAACGGTTATTGATTATAGCGGAGCTCCAAAATCAGGTTTTGCTTCAAAACTTTCCTATAAGGACATCGAAATTTCGGGATGGAACAGTGTTCAGCCAACAGGCTCACAGCATATCATTTCGCTGGCTACAGCTACTCTTCAATCAGGAGATGTAGTTGGTGTATTTAATGCTGATGGATTGTGTGTTGGAAAAGCAGCATTTAACAGCACCGATAAAATGATGCCACTTAGCGTGTTTGGTGACGATGCCACAACCGAAATTAAAGATGGCTTACTTGCCGGCGAACAATTGTACTTCATGATTTACCGCGATGGCCGGGAATTGGACGTGACGGCTGTTTACGATAACTCAGCGCCAAACAGCGATGGTTTTTATGCCGAAAACGGACTGTCAATTATCCGTGAATTGAAAGCAGTCGCTACCGGAATCGCAAATCACCAAAAGGCATTGTTCAACATATTCCCGAACCCGGGAAATGGTCAGATTTTTGTCACTTTGAATAATGATGGCAACTTTAATCTTTCGGTTTCCAACTCACAGGGACAACAGGTATTTTCGACTGTTATTTCCGGCTCACAGAATCTTGATTTAAGCGCCCTTTCAAAAGGTGTTTATTTCATCAGAATCTCTAACGAATCATCAGTTTCCATCGAAAAGATGGTGATCAGATAAATTTGAGGCTTGTAGTTTTTTTCATAACGTTTAAAAGCAGGTTTAACCACCTGCTTTTTTTTATTTCTACAGGGGGAGATATTTTTAAATCTCGCAAAATAACAAGCCCGGATTCCGGTTCCACATTCATATCTATTAATTGGTTAATTTTGAAAAGAATTCGATAACAGAAATTTAACAGGAGATTTAATTTGAAAAAGATATTTATTCTCTCAGCATTTTTATGGCTTGGGTATTTGCTTCCGGCTCAGACCATCAAAATCACACATTGTCCGGAATATGGCGTAAATGAACTATTGAAAGGTACAACTTCCGGCATTAACCCTGCCCAATACGGCGTTGTCTGTTACGTTTTTGCCCAGGAAGCCGGTGGCTGGTGGGGACCAAAACCTTCGTTTACAAATCCCATCACACCCATCCAGCCTGATGGCTCTTTTGCAATCCAGTTTATTACCGGAGGAGTGGATGAGTTTGCTACAATGATTTTTGTTTATCTCAAACACCAATCTGCACCTGCGCCACCTCAGATCGAAGGCAACCAGCTTCCTGATTATCTGCTCGATTTGCCCAATGATATTATTGCACGGCCTCACGGCACACGGAAATTTAGCTGGCCAAACCAGAAATATTCGTGGACAGTAAAAGAGTCGCTCAACGGAATTCCGATGGGACCTGGCGATAACCTGTTTTCGGCCGATCCCGCAAATGTCTGGGTTGATCAATCCGGACAACTCCACCTGAAGGTTGTTAAAAGAGATGGCCTGTATTATTCGTCCGAAATTATTGCCGACACTGCTTTTGGCTACGGCAAATACTCGTTCGTTTACAACAGCAACCCCAACATTCTTGACCCAAAAACTGTTTTTGGGTTTTTTACATGGGAC
>CAIYZW010000886.1 GCA_903930725.1 uncultured Bacteroidota bacterium | reverse complement strand
GACGATCCTACAACATTAATCCATGATGGTTTTTTAATGGATGATGAGATGATTTTTGATGTGGTGAGAAACGATCAGATTTTTGACTTAAAGCCGGTGTTCGACGAAAAATGGGATCAGCACCAGCTTAAAAATAACGGGATGTCACTGGTAAAATCGGCCACCATTTCTCCATCGGGCACAAACCTGTCAGGAAACGTCGAAATCAGTTTTTATCCAAATCCATCAATAAACCAGATTATTTTCGGCGGCATCGAAACGCCTTTCCAGGTTTCGGTTTTTAATTCCGAAGGACAAAAAGTAGTTGATCAATTACTGGAAACCCCGCAGATGGACATTTCAAAACTGAAACCAGGCATGTATAATGTCCGGGTTTACAAGGGTGAGCTGTCGGTTTCGAGGAAATTTATAAAAGAATAATTACTTTTGAAACAGCATTTCTTAGCGTAAATAAATTTAAATCAATAAAAATATGAAACGTTTTTACAGATTATTTCCTTTCGCAATTTTGCCAATGGTTGTTATTTTGCTGGCCTACAGCACCGGCTCGCCGGGAGGAAAAACCGGTTCGCCGGGCGATGCAGGCGCAAACTGCACACAGTGTCATACGGGCACTGCCCAAACCGCCACAAACTGGATTACCACAAACATTCCGGTAAGTGGATATGTCCCGGGCCAATCGTATGTTATTACAGCAACGGGTTTTCACATGGGTGTAGTAAAAATCGGGTTTGAGCTTACTGCCGAGAATAGTGCAAATGCCAAAGTTGGCACATTCTCCGTCATCAATGCCACCGAAACCCAGCTCGCCAACAATAACAAATCGGTTACGCATAAATCGGGAGGAACCACACCAATCGGTAACAGCAAAATCTGGACAATGAACTGGGTTGCTCCGGCTGCTACAACTGGTGCTGTAACTTTTTACGCTGCCTTTAATGCGGCCAATGGAAACGGTGGCACCAGCGGCGATGTTATTTATAAAAGTTCACTCACCGTTCAACCGGCAGCAACCGGCGTTGATGTAACCTTTCAGGTCGATATGTCGGAGCAAACCGTTTCGCCTCTTGGTGTTCATGTTGCGGGAAGTTTCCAGGGCTGGAATCCTGCCCTTACCGAAATGTTGCTTGTTTCGAATGGCATTTATGCGGTAACTGTAAATCTTAATCCAGGCGAAACAGTGCAGTATAAGTTTGTGAATGGCAACGCCTGGGGCATGGACGAACAAGTTCCGGCAGGCTGCGCGCAAAGCAACAACCGGTTTTTAACGGTTCCGTCCACCAACACCGTTTTAACGGCTGTTTGTTTCGGGAGCTGCATTGTTTGTAATCCACCGCTGGTAAATATTACTTTTCAGGTGGATATGTCCAACGAAACGGTTTCTCCAAATGGAGTGCATGTTGCAGGAAGTTTCCAGGCCTGGAATCCGGCAACTACCGAAATGCTGCCTGTGGGGAATAATGTGTATGCTGTGACTCTTGAAATAGAAGCCGGCAATTATTACGAATACAAATTTATCAACGGCAATGCCTGGGCTGGGGGCGAAACTGTTCCTGCAGCCTGTTCCTTTGGCTGGAACCGTTTTATAACAGTTCCATCAGTTCCAACAACACTTGATGCGGTCTGTTTTGGAAGTTGCTATCCTTGCGGTCCACCACCCATTGACATCGAAATTACCTTCCAGGTGGATATGTCGGAGCAGATAATTTCACCCGACGGAGTTCATATCGGCGGTGGTTTCCAGGGCTGGGATCCCGGCGCAACGCTGATGAACGATGCAGGCAATAACATTTATACTTTCACCACCATCCTGCCTTCGGGCACCTATCAGGAATACAAATTTGTAAACGGAATTGACTGGCTTTCTGCCGAAAACGTTCCCGCCGAATGTGGCTATAACAACAACAGATATCTCACGGTGCCGATGACCAATACCGTTTTGCCTTTGGTTTGTTACGGAGCCTGCGGTCCTTGTGGCCCGCCGCCAGTCGAAATTGATGTTACCTTTTTGGTTGATATGTCCAATGAAACTATTTCGGCGGACGGCGTTCATCTTGCAGGAACTTTCCAGGGATGGAATGCCTCTTCAACACCGATGACTGATATGGGCGAAAATGTTTATGCTGCAACTGTTACGCTTTTATCTGGCGCCGACCACCAATACAAATTTATTAATGGCATTTCGTTCGATTTTACCGAAATTGTTCCGCAGGAATGTGGTGTGGATGACGGACTGGGCGGGTTTAACAGGTTTTTGACTGTTCCTTTGAACGATACCACACTTTTGCCGCTTTGTTTTGGAAGCTGCGAAATTTGTCTTCCACCACAACCTTTGCATGTTGTAATTTTCCGGGTTGATATGAGTTACGAAACTGTTTCTCCGGATGGTGTTCACATTGCTGGCGCATTTCAGGGCTGGAACCCTGCAACTACCTTGATGAGCAATGTCGGCAACAATATTTATGCATTTCAGACATCGCTCGAAGAAGGCACTTCTCAGGAATTTAAATACATCAACGGAATTACCTTCGATGGAGCCGAAATCGTGCCCGGCATTTGCGCTCAAAATGGAAACAGGTTTTTTACTGTTCCTCCTTACGACACGATGTTGAATTTGGTTTGTTTCAGCAGTTGCAATCCGTGCGTGCCACCACTTGATGTAAATGTTACTTTTTTGGTGGATATGACCAATGAAGATATTTCGACGGATGGAATTCACGTTGCAGGAAGTTTTCAGGGCTGGGACCCGGCGTCAACGGCACTTACCCTCCTCACTAATAATATTTATGAAGTTACACTCACATTGACGGCTGGTGAATATCATGAGTATAAATTTGTTAACGGGATAACATTTGATAATGCAGAAGCCGTTCCTGAAGCCTGCGGTGTTCCAGATGGTTTCGGTGGGTTCAGCAGGTATTTTACAGTGCCTCAAAACGACACTACATTTACGGTTGTTTGTTTTGGAACGTGTGAAGAATGTATTCCACCACAACCTTTCCACCAGGTTACTTTCCGTGTTGATATGACTTATGAAACTGTTGCTGCCGAAGGTGTGCATGTTGCAGGCTATTTTCAGGGATGGGATCCAACAGCCACACCTATGACCAATATTGGAAATAATATTTACGAAGCAAGCGCTATGCTCGAAGAGGGCACAACCCAGGAATATAAATTCATTAACGGGAACACCTTTTTAGGGGCAGAGTTGGTTCCGCCGGAATGTTCACAAACCGGAAACCGCTTCCTTGTGGTTCCTGCAAACGACATCATTTTAACTTCGGTTTGTTTTGCGAGTTGTGAGCATTGTGGCCCACCACCTGTTGATGTCGAAGTTACCTTTAGAGTTGATATGGCCAATGTCGAAAATATTTCTCCCGATGGCGTTCACATTGCTGGTAGTTTCCAGGGCTGGGATCCTGGTGCTACCGAAATGCTCCCGGGTAACGACTCCGTTTATTCTTACACCGCAACCCTGCAATCAGGGATCTATTATGAATACAAATTCATAAATGGTAACCAATGGGGACAGCAGGAAACCGTTCCAGAAGAATGTGCCTACAACAATAACCGTTACATTACTGCACCAGAAGTTAATACAACACTAACAACTGTTTGTTTTGGCGAATGTGATACCTGCATTATTGATGCCGTACCCGAAAATCAAATCCTTCACGACCGGATTTTCGGTTTTTATCCCAACCCGGCCAGCAAAAACCTCTATTTTATCGAAGCAGGAATTGAAAGGCAGATTACGATTTTTAGTATTAACGGGAAGGAAATGCTGAACACCGTTATCAAAAATACAACTTTAGATATTTCGGTTTTGCCAAAGGGATTGTATTTTATAAAAATCAAATATCAGGATGAGGTTTTGATTAATAAGCTGATCATTCAATAAATTAACAAAATAAATAATTACAAGTTATGAAATCACAAATTACAGGTTTTTTGAGGGTCGTAATGATCCTGTTCTTCTTTACTGCTTTGTTTTACAGAGCAAATGCCGTCCAGGTTACATTTCAGGTTGATATGTCGTTGCAAACGGTTTCTCCTAATGGAGTCCATATTGCAGGAAATTTTCAAAATCCACCATGGGTTCCTTCTGCAACACTGATGACTCATCAGGGAAACAACATATACGCAGTAACCCTTGATATTGCAGCAGGATTTGCAGCTCAGTTCAAGTATATTAATGGTAATGCATGGGGAACGGACGAAAGTGTTCCTTCGGCTTGTGCCACGGGGGGCAACAGATTTTTTACTGTACCGGCAGAACCACTTATGCTGCCTTTAGTTTGCTTTGGAAGTTGTAATTCTTGTTCGGCAAATGTTAATGTAACATTCAAGGTGGATATGTCGGAACAGACTGTTTCACCGCTTGGAGTGCATGTTGCCGGAAACTTTCAGGGATGGAATCCTGGTGCAACCCTAATGACCGACCAGGGAGCCAATATTTACGCAGTTAGTTTGTCACTTCCGGCAGGTAATTATTATGAATATAAATTTGTAAACGGTAATACCTGGCCCGGGGCAGAAATTGTACCAGCCGGGTGTGCTGTGGGAGGAAATCGCTTTTTTACGGTCCCTGCTCAAAACACTATTCTTCCTGCTCCTTGTTTTGGAAGTTGTGTAGCTTGTGTTGTTCCAACCGTGGATATTACCTTTCAGGTTGATATGGCTTTTCAAACCGTCTCGCCGGATGGAGTTCATATTGCCGGAAGTTTCCAGAACTGGAATACTGCAGGTTCGCCGATGACCCTGGTTAGCGGCAGTATTTATGCAGCAACATTTAGTTTGGAAGTTGGAAATTCGTATGAATACAAATTTATTAACGGAATTGCCTGGGGACAGGATGAAACCGTTCCTGCCGAATGTGCTGCTGGCAGTAATCGGGTAATTAATGTTCCCGAGGTTAACACAACCCTCGATCCCATTTGTTATGCAATGTGCACCGCTTGTCCGGTTCCCGCTCAGGTTGATATTACTTTCCAGGTTGATATGTCGAATGAGGTGATTTCTCCAAATGGAGTTCATCTTACGGGAGATTTTCAGGGCTGGAATTATGGATTAACGCCTATGACGCTTATTGGTGACGGTATTTATCAGGCAACGGTTTCCCTGACAGAGTTAGATCATCATACCTACAAATTTGTAAACGGCAATGTTCGTTCAAAATCAGAAAATGTTCCTGCAACATGTGCCGAAAGCACATTGTTTAATGGAAATGCAAGATTTTTTGATGTACCTGGCGTAAATACGACTTTGGATTTGGTTTGCTTTGGAAAATGCGAAACATGCATACCTCCACCAACAGCCAATGTTACTTTCCAGGTTGATATGACTGGTTTGTTTGTTTCACCAAACGGTGTTCATCTTGCAGGAGCTTTTCAGGGATGGAATCCGGCAGCTACATTGATGGCACCCCTCGGAAATGGCGTTTATTCAGTAACGCTTAACCTTCTGGCTGGTGAGAGCTATGAATATAAATTTGTAAACGATTCTGTTTGGGACGGAGCAGAATTAGTTCCCGGTGAGTGTTCGCAAAATGGAAACCGCTATTTTACAGTTCCGCTTGAAAACACAACCCTCGGCCTGGTTTGTTTCGGAAGTTGCACAGCCTGCCCTCCGGCAGTTGAAGTAACCTTCCAGGTTGATATGGCCGAACAAACTGTTTCGCCCGAAGGAGTTCATATTGTTGGAGCTTTTCAGGGATGGAATCCCGAAACAAGCCTCATGACACTTTCGCATGATGCAGTTTATGCTTT
>CAIYZW010000885.1 GCA_903930725.1 uncultured Bacteroidota bacterium | reverse complement strand
GCCGGATGTAACGATTATATTGCAAAACCCATCAACAGCAATGCGCTTAAAGGCCTGGTGCAAAAGTATTTCGATAAAAAGGAAGGATAATGAAGCTGGCTATAAAATAAAGAGTCACCCATCTTTTTATGTCCGTATCTCTTCGATAAAACTGCTTTATTTTTCCAAAGTCATCATTGGTCATTGATCATTTGACATTGGAAAATCATTTTTCCTTTTTCCCGACTTCGTCAATGCGCCACCCAAAATTACAAGACGAATAATTTTGCGAGTTTCTTTTGCTTTCCGATTAGGACCATAACTCTTTCAATATGTTCATTTGTGGAGGGGAGCTTTATTTAATCCTACCCAAGACGTAGTAAATTAGCTAAGTTCAAAATGTTTTACAGCCCAATAAAACCGTCTAGGACAAAGATATTCTCAACCCGGAAGCAGTTTCGATTTACCTGGCTGAGGATTTCGGCAAAATGGTTTAAAAATTTTGTGGATAAAGTTTAAATCAAAGCTGTTGATAAATCTTTCCTTTTTCGACCGAAAATATCCGATCGGCAAGCGAAAGCATTTCAGGTTTATGGGTTATAATCAGGATTGTTGTTTTTCCTTTTAACCTTTCGAGGGCTTCGATGATTTTTCCTTCATTTACAGGGTCGAGGGCGTTGGTAGCTTCATCAAGGATAAGCATGGTTGGCTTGCGAACCAAGGCTCGTGCCAGTGCCAACCTTTGCCTTTCGCCACCCGAAAGTTTTGCGCCACGGTCACCAACCATGGTTTCGAGTCCCAGTTCAAACTTTTCAACCATTTCATCTGCCGACGATTGAACCAGTGCTTCCCTGATTTCAGCTTCAGTGGCATTTTGGTTTGTCCACAAAAGGTTATTCCGGATGGTGTCGTTAAAAAGGAACGATTCCTGAGTTACATAACCGATGCTTTTTCTCCAGCCGAAAAGGATTTCTTCATTAAGAACCTTACCATCAATCAAAATCTGGCCGGAAGAGGGTTTCAGTAAGCCAAGAATAATATCAGCAAGCGTGGTTTTTCCCGAACCGGATTTTCCGGTAAAACATACAATGCTGTTAGTCTGAATAATTAATGAAAAGTTTTCAAACAATGGTTTTTGGCCATAGCTGAATGTAATATTCTGAATTTGGATGGTGCCCCCAATTTTGGCAATATCCCCAGGGTTTCTGATAATTTGTTCGCGGTAAAGGTTACATTGATTTTGTAGATCATTAACCGAAGTAAATGCAGGCAGCGACTGGAGAATAGATTGATAAGCCGTTTGAAGAGTTGAAACACGTGGCAGAAGTCTGGAAAAAATATAAATCAAAACCAAAAGCGTTGTTGCTGGCAAACCAACAACTTCGATTGCCAGATAAACGTACAGACTAAGCAGCACAACCGTTCCTATCGAAAAAACTAACGAAGTCCGCGAGGATAGACGGGCATAATCAATTTTCCTTTTCTCGACATCTTCGGAATACTGGATAAACTCAGCAATGTACCTGTCTTCCTCGGCAAAGCTTTTGGCTACCTTCATCCCCGAAAGGTGTTCGATAACAATCTGAAAAACCTTTTTCATCGATTTCTGGCTTGCCTTGCCGATGCTGTAGGCATTTTGGTTTTTTTTTCGTCCGATTACCAAAAGAAGCACTGCACCGATGAGCGAAAGAAATGCCATTTGTGCCGATAGCATAAATGCCACGGCAAGATATGCCAAAATGGTGATTACCGTACTTGAAAGCCTGAGTAACTGGAAAATTACCTGGCCAGAAAGTTGAACTTCCGAAGTTAAAATATGCGCCAAATCAGATAACTTCATCCGTGAAATAAACAACCACTGGCTGTGCCCGATGGAGGTGTATAATTTGTCTTTGAGGTGCCTGACAAAACTTTGCTGGATTTTGGCATTATTAACGGTTTGATAACTGTTGAGCCAGGAATTAAGTGAAACTACTAGGATGTAAAAGATGAGGATGGAAACAATTCCTTGCGGAAGTCCTGTTTTATTGATGAAATCTATCATTTCACCAACAAACTTTGAATTTTTTGCCTGATTTTGGAAAATGCCAACAATGCCAAGTAAAGGAATAAGCATGAGCAAACCAATTCCCTGGGTAAAACCGGTTAAAATCTGGAGCAAAAACGAAACAACCACCTGTTTACCAGATGTTCTGAACAGGTCTTTGAAGAATTTAGCCAGATTATTATAATCGTCTCTCTGGAATTTCATAATTTTAAGTTCATTAAAATTCTGGTAAAACAAAAACAGCAGGTGTAAACCTGCTGTTTGTTGTAATTTGCCATGTTGCGAATGTGGCAAAAGAAATTCTTATGACAGATAAGGATCTGTGTAGTGTGCATCTTCCTTGTACCAAGGATGCCCACCGCTGCTGGTTAATTTCGTATTAATGATTTCAACCTCAGGGAGTTCCCATACTTTTTTTTCAATAATTTTTTCTTCCATAATCATTTGTTTTTTATTTGTTAAGTAGTTTATTTTAATTTTAAACAAAAGAAGTACAATTTTTCTTAAACTGCAAATTTATTTTCAATTATTTTTTCAAAAGATGTTAACTGATAATATTTGTTGATGACTGATTTGTAGCCAAATAATTTTTCATCGGGTTCAAAAATCAGCTTTTCAATCATTTTCTTGTCAAAAACCGGAGTATTTTGCTTTGGAAGCTCTTTTAAAAATTGATTAAATGTAGTTTTAATTGCTGAGGCATCATTTGCATAAATCCTTGCCAATCCAGGGTTTATGGTTCCATGTTTGTCTTTTCTCCATTGGATGGATGGCGGAAGGAGGTCCTGCATGGCAATCCTGTGAATGTATCTTCCCTGTCTGAATTTGTGTTTCAATTCATCAGGTACAGCCAGATAATATTCAATCAAATCAACATCAAATAGCGGGTACCTGAATTCGATATTTACCTGGCCAGCCACTAAGTTCATCACCTCAACGCGATCGTTCAGATGCCGGTGGGTAATTTTCTT
>CAIYZW010000884.1 GCA_903930725.1 uncultured Bacteroidota bacterium | reverse complement strand
CACCAGATTAGCATTTCAGCCGTCAAACCAATGAAGGTGGATTATCAACCCGGGCTTTTCTTTTTTAAATCTCATAATAGGAAGTAATTTGGGATTACCAAATTTCGCACCAGAAAAGTCGGATATTACGCACTCCTGCACTGTATTTTGATTAGTTTTGCAAACAAAACATTGCAACGAAAAAACTTATTTAAATTTAATCATTTGTTAATAAACGTTAAACAAATCATATTTTTACTATTTATAATAGGTGGGTAGCATTATCCTTTGTATGTTTGATCATTGATAAAACCCAACATAAAAGTCGGTTTATCATTAAGTTGTTCTCAGTTATAATGTTTGATAAGATAAGGAAATTCAACAATATCATTAAAATATTGTATGCTTTATTTTACCTAAGGTTTCTTAAAATGTAATGGTATCAAGTATTTTAATGGATAAGAATAGAAGTTTTAGCACATGAAAAAATCAAAGAAAGGAAGCCAGTGGGTTTCATTTACTGCTATTGAAATACAAAACTCTAACCGTTTGTCAAAAAGTGAATAAATTAATTAATATATTTAATATCAAATCATTAACTAAAATTTAAAAAATGAAAACAAGTACTCTAATTAATTACGGATATCAAAAGCGGGCAGCACTGATGGCATTTCTTGTGACCATGCTGATCCTGTGTTCACCTATCCGGATGTTTTCGCAGGAAACTATTGTTTACTCCGAAGGCTTTGAAGCCAACAATGGTGGTTATTTCAAGATTATTGAACCACCTGATCCTGAATTTCCGAATTTAACCGGCGATGGTTTGTGGGAGTGGGGCGTTCCAAGCTGGATTTCCGCACATTCCGGGAGTAAGTGTTGGGGAACCAATTTTGCGGACAACATGCCTCAAGGCACGAGTTCCATTTTGTCACCACCTATTTCCCTGGCAACCCTCAACCCTGTTACCCAAACTGCACGGGTAAGTTTCTGGGCCCAAACGGATATTTCGATGTCGGGTGCCAGGGGAAGTTTTTTAGTTTCATCTGATGGTTCAAACTTTACCAGGGTAGCAAATTTTTTCATCGAAATGGCCGGTGGTTGGAACAGGTACGAATTCGATATTTCCAACTACATAGGGGGCAACATTTATCTGAAATTTTTTATTGTGGATGAAGGATACGACAGAGGCTTTTATGTTGACGATATCTCCATCGCAGCCTTTGAATATACCAGCCATAAAAGAACTTTGACATTGGAAGCCAATGAATCTTCTGAAGGTTCATGCCCATGGATTTACACCTGGGATGGTTCCAAATATGTTGCCAACAACGACATTTATTCTACAGCCCGTTATGCCGGCAGTGAATACCGTGATTATCTTGCGCTTGCAAAACCTTTAATTGCCGAAAACGGAAAGTATAAACTCCAGATCAAAGAAGTGGCATCAGACGAATCGTTTACCGATTATCTCCAGTTAAATGTAATTGATCATGCCTCAAATGTAAAGGTGGCACCTGATAACTTCGGAAATATTTTTGCTTACACACCTTCACATCTCATTTCACCCGTGAGCGCCGTTTCCAACAAGGGATTAGATGTACTGGAGTCTTTGAAGAAGGATGACCGCATTGGATTCAATGCTTACAGTCAGGATTATGTGGACATTGATTTTGGAAATGTAGATATCTCCTCTGGTGGCCGCATGGTACTTAAAATGCAGGGATTTCTTAAAGGAACCGGTACACCCATGCCGTTTGTAGGACCGCCGGCAGTAGTTGTACAATCTTTTATTAACGGTGCCTGGAAGGAAGTCGGTCGCATGTTTCCGCGTTTCGACTGGGATGTTTGCGCTTTTGATGCTTCATCTTTTGGAATTACTCCAGGCGCTTCGGTAAAAATCCGACTATTTTCGATTTCGCACGACCGTAAATACTCCAATATTGACTATGTTGGTCTCGAAACCGGACCTGAGCCTGCTAAAACAGTTTCGATTGCTCCTTTCAACAACGCGACCTTCTCGAACCAAAGCGTTTTAGACAAGCTGAATACGGCCAATAATCAGTATGCCAATCTTAAACCTGGCAACCACATGAACCTGGAATTCAATGTTCCTCCTCAAGCTGCAGCTAAACGGAGTTTTATTTTTATAAGTGAAGGATATTATATCCCCAGGGGCAGCACCTACTTTGTGGCTACCTGGAGTGGCGACAAATGGATCATTCACGACGGGTATTCCTTTTCGACCATTGATGAGACCAAAACTTTTGATCTGTCGCTTTATTTGCCCGACCCCGACAATGAAATGAAGGTGCGTATCTGGCAGGATTATGCTGAAGGCGACAGCTATCCGGCATTTATTGATTTTGTTGGAATGCAGCAGGATGCCACCATTGGCACGCTTGCCGAGGCAACAGACCTTGTGAATTTTGTAAGCATCATCCCCGAAACAGAAGCTTCTGATGATTATCGTTTCGATTTGGGTAATCAGGTCTATGAAAGAGACAGATGGACTGAATATAAATGGAGCGGAATCACAAACAACGGGCTTCCGGTAATTTCAGATTTGGGTGTTAATACAGTCAATGGCATCCTCAGTTGGAATTATGCCGATCCCGAAAGCGACCCTCCTTTAAAGACGAACATACAAGTATGGACTGACCCTGAAGGAACAGGTTCTCTTTATTGGGCGCCATCAACGTTTAATGGCAACGTAACCTCGGCTTTATACACCGGAACTCCATTGATTAATGGAGTTACCTATCACTTAAGGATAAAAACCATTGACAGCAATTCGGGAAAATCTGATGACGGAAACAATTGGAGCCAGTGGGTTGAAAATTCTTTTGTTTACGATCAATTATCTGTTCCCGGGGTTTACACAACAACGCCTACTGCCATTACAACAAGCGGCGCCACTTCAGGGGGGGACATTTTCAACGATGGAGGCGAAAGTGTTACCGTAAGTGGTGTTTGTTGGAGTACAACTTCCAATCCAACAATTTCTGACGCACACACTACCGACGGCAATGCCATCGGTACATTTACATCGGATATTACCGGATTAAGCGGTGCGCTCGGAGTAACCTATTATGTGAGGGCTTATGCTACAAATTCAATCGGAACCGGTTATGGCCCGGAATTGAGTTTCACGTATGGCCTCCCAACGGTAATAACCAATACTCCTACAAACATTACAGCTACTGATGCAAACTCAGGCGGCAATGTGATAAGTGATGGCAATGACCCTGTTTCCGTTCGCGGAGTATGCTGGAATACAGCGGGAACCCCAACCACGGCAGACGATTACACGGAAGATGGATCCGGATTCGGCGAATTCACAAGTTACATAACAGGCCTTACCGGTGGAACCTGGTATTACGTAAGGGCTTTTGCCACAAATTCGTATGGAACTAGTTATGGCGGTGAAATTAGGTTTGTCTACAATGAGGGCGCTTTAGTCGTAGATGCCGGTGGCGATGCAACGATAACCAGCGGTGAAGATTACACACTATCCGGTTCCGCAACGGGGTCACTGCTGTACCCGGTTACATCCTTTGAATGGACTACCGGTGGTGACGGCACTTTTGCTCCTGATGCCACTTCTACCTAT
>CAIYZW010000883.1 GCA_903930725.1 uncultured Bacteroidota bacterium | reverse complement strand
CGCCATTTCACAAGTACAGCACTATTGATTTTGCTTCACTCGAAAAAGTTATCGAACATACAATCAGCAACGATGCCGATTATCTTGTGGTTTTAGGAACAACCGGCGAATCGCCTACTTTATCAAAAGACGAAAAGCGCGCTGTAACCGATTTTGTGGTCGAAACTGTAAACCAGAGGGTTCCAATTGTTCGGGGCATTGGTGGCAACAATACCCAGGAAATTGTTGATTGTATCAAATCCTCGCCTTTCGACGGGATTGATGCAATTTTGTCGGTTTGCCCGTATTACAACAAACCCCAGCAAAAGGGAATTTATTACCATTACAAAACTATTGCGAGTGTTTCGCCGGTTCCAGTTATTTTATATAATGTTCCAGGCCGTACAGGAGCCAATATTGCAGCCGATACTACCCTTCAACTGGCCAAAGAATTCAATAACATCATTGCCATTAAAGAAGCTTCCGGAAATTTTGACCAGATAATGCGGATTTTGAAAGATAAACCAAAGGATTTTATGGTTATTTCTGGTGATGATGCACTTACTTTGCCTTTGATGGCACTTGGTGCCGAAGGTGTTATTTCGGTTGTTGCCAACGCTTTCCCGGCGCAATTTTCGAAAATGGTTAACTTTTGCCTTGAAGGAAATTTTGAAGAAGCCAGAAAGATTCATTTCGGTTTATTGGAAATTACCAATACACTTTTCGAGGATGGCAGCCCTGCAGGGATTAAGGCAGCACTCCAGGTATTCGACCTCATCCAGAATCATCTGCGCTTACCGCTCGTTAAAGTTAACAAATCAGTTTATTTACAGCTTACTAACTTGATTAATAATTATTTGCATAAAACTATCTAAAATGAAATTGAAAGAATTACTCGTCCTTCTCATTGCCACTCTTGCCTTTACTGCACTAACAGCCCAGAATTTTAATTCAAAAACCGACCCTTCAATTATCTTTGGAGATAAGGGTGAAATTTATTTTAAATTCGATGGTTATGGATTGGATATCAATCATTTAAGCCGGATTGTCTCGATTGATAAGATCGAAAACAACGAAATTTGGGCTTATGCAAATCTGAAAGAGCTTACTTCTTTTCTGAAATTAAATATTGATTTTACACTCCTTCCAAAGCCTGGCGAAGCACTTAAAAATCCTAAAATGCTTGATAAAATCAATATCCGGGAAATTTCGGAGTGGGATTTTTATCCGACCTACACCACCTATGTTGATATGATGAACCAGTTTGCTGCCGATTATCCACAGATTTGTCAGATATCAAGCATAGGGACAACTATCGAAGGACGGCAGCTTCTGATGGCTAAAATTTCGGATAATGTGGGTGTAAAGGAAGCCGAACCGCAGTTTTTATACACAGGAACAATTCATGGTGACGAAACAACCGGCTACATTTTGCTGCTCCGGCTCATTGATTATTTGCTTTCAAATTATGGTACCAACAGCGATGTAAATTATCTGGTTGATAATGTCGAAATCTGGATAAACCCGCTTGCAAATCCTGATGGGACCTACGCCGGTGGAAATAATACAGTTAATGGTGCAACAAGGTACAACGCCAATTATGTTGACATGAACCGTAATTATGCCGACCCCGAAGACGGTCAGCATCCTGATGGCGAAGAATGGCAGCCCGAAACTGTTGCTTTTATGCAATTTGCCGAAGACAATAATTTTGTAATGTCGGCCAACACGCATGGTGGTACCGAAGTGATGAACTATCCCTGGGATACCTGGCCACGACTTTCTGCTGACGATAGCTGGTGGGTTTTTGTGAGCCGCCAGTATGTTGACACGGTTCACCTTTATTCGCCATCAGATTATTTTAACGAATTCGAAAATGGGATTACAAACGGCTATGCCTGGTACACCGTCAGTGGCGGAAGACAGGATTATATGAACTATTTTCATAACTGCCGCGAGGTAACAGCCGAATTATCCGATACCAAATTATTACCAGCAACTCAGCTTCAAAATCACTGGAACTGGAATTACCGCTCACTGCTAAATTATATCGAGCAGTGTACTTATGGTGTTAAGGGAATTGTTACCGAAGCCGGATCAGGGCTGCCTTTGGAGGCTAAAGTTACCATCGAAGACCACGATCTCGACAATTCGTTTGTTTTTTCGGATGCCACCACCGGCTTTTATCAACGTCTGTTAGCTCAGGGAAGTTATGACCTTACATTTTCTGCACCTGGACATTATCCGGTTACAGTACAAAATGTATCGGTATCCCGTTACACAGCAACCACCGTAAATCTTCAACTTGATGCAGGTTCGCTAATTGCTGATTTTTCGGCATCTTCGACTACAGTCTCCATTGGTGGTTCTGTTAATTTTACTGATGAATCATTTGGAGGACCGGTTTCATGGCTTTGGGAATTTGAGGGCGGAACCCCGGCAACCTCATCACAAAAAAATCCACAGGGAATCAGCTATTCGCAAACCGGAAGTTTTGATGTTTCGCTTACAGTCACAAATTCGGCAGGGACTTCGGTTACGATCACAAAACCTGAATACATCTCTGTAAATGCTGAGTTTTTAATGAGCACCCAAACGGTGAATACCTGCACAGGTTTGTTTTATGATTCAGGAGGCAATTCGGCCAATTATTCAAATAATCAGGATATTACAATGACTTTCGTTCCGGGTACATTGGGAGCTAAGATGATTGTACAGTTTCAAATGTTTGATGTCGAATACCAATCTTCATGCGATTATGACTGGCTGAAAATTTATAACGGTTCCTCCATAACAGCACCTTTGATGGGGACTTATTGCGGAACAAATTCACCAGGCACCGTTACAGCCACCAATACTGCCGGCGCACTTACTTTTCAGTTTCATTCCGATTATT
>CAIYZW010000882.1 GCA_903930725.1 uncultured Bacteroidota bacterium | reverse complement strand
TGCGGTGTTATCCTGAATGTATTTCTGGTTTCTGAAAGTTTGCTTGAAAGTCATTATAGTTTCACCTGTAAGGCGGTATGGAACATTTGGAGAACCAGCACGTAATTCAGCAATATTTGCAACATCAATCGGGAAAGCGTAAATAGCTTGTGCGATATTGCTGGAGCTGTAACCAACGGCATAAGCAATTGCTTTTATTGTAGTTGTGGCCCCGACAGAAATTGGTCCCGTGTATTGCGTGGAGAGATTGCTGGGGTCGGTTCCATCCGTGGTGTAAAAAATGGTTGAACCAGGTGTGGTACAATTTAATTGAAGATTAATCGCCGACAGATAAAGGCCGGCAGGCGCTGAGAAGGTTGGCAAAGCAACCACCGGCGAACCACCGCAGACAGCTGTATGCATTCCAATGTTGGTAACATAGTTATTTACATTAACAACCCATTGCGAATTATTTAAATCGGTACCTGCTGATAATGCCCAATCTGTGGTTGGTGAACAAATCGCTTCTTTACGGATAAGCGTATGATCCACGGTTGCTCCGGTTATTCCGGCAACAGGCCATGAAGTTCCGGGATCGGATAGATAAGTACCAAAGACATCTATTAAAACATTGTCTTTGAATAATCCAAGAGCATCATCGCCATTGTAGAAAGTAACAGTACTTGTAACATCAGCGGCGGCTAGGATAGTTGCATTAGCAGCTGAGTTGGCAATTACAAAAACATCGCCATCGGCAAGGGTACCCGTCAATGCAAGAGTTGTTGTCCATGCGTTGCCATTGGCTCCTAATTTTACCGAATAGGGAGTCAAATCAACAGCAGAACCTGTTCCATTGTAAACTTCGAGCCATTTATTGTTTGAAGATCCTTCGCCATACTCCGAAAATAAAAGATCAGAAGCTCCGCCCGGGCACCCGGTGCAACTGGCAAAACATACAGGGTTCAGAATGGTGTTGGCAGCTGGTACAGTAATGGTGCGATTCCAACCATTCGAACATTCAGCCGGAACGGTTTCATCGGTTCCCCAACTGTTGCCGTTGACAAATTTGTATTCAAAAAAATCACCAGAAGTCAAACTTAGCGTAACGGTATAAATATTACTTCCTGCCAAAGTCAATGCCGTTGCAGCCGGATCCCATCCCTGGAAGCTGCCGGCAATATGAACACCTGCCGGTGAAACCACCTGCTCCGACATATCTACCTGAAAAGTAACATCAACCGGTGGAACTGCGCAATTAACGCAACTGGCAAAACACACAGGATCCAATGTTGTTGCTGAAGCAGGTACGCTTATAAATCGGTTCCCGTTTTGGTTGCAACCACCGGGAACACTTTCGTCCATTCCCCAGTTGTCGCCATTTACAAATTTATATTCAAAATACCCTCCTACAGGAAGATCAGTGGTGAAAGAATAAACAGCATCATGGTCGAGCGTTAAGGCAGTAGCGCCGGGATTCCAGCCCTGGAAACTTCCCGCAATATGAACTCCGAGAGGAGAAACAGTTTGTTCGGCCATATTAACCTGAAAAGTAACCGATACATTTGGTGGGTTGCAGGAAGTGCAACTGCCGAAACAAACGGCATCCAACACAATAGGCCCGCCATTAACAATTACCTGACGGTTACCATTTACGGCACAACCGGCAGGAACGCTTTCATCCTGTCCCCATGAATTACCGTTGATGTACTTGAATTCGTAAACACCTACGGGAAGTGTAACAGTAACTGCGTAAACTGTAGTAACCCCAACTTGTGTTAATACTGTTGCTCCTGGAGTCCAATCGCCCGGAACACCAGTTTCATCCTGAAAATTACCAGCAACAGAAACTCCTGCGGGATTTACAGTCTGATTGGCCATGTCAACCCTGAAGGTGACATCAACCTGTCCATAGCCCAGCATCCATGAGCCGGCCAGAAGAAAAGCAATCGTAAAAAGTAAAACTTTTTTCATTTTGTAAAAATTTAGTTTATAAATCGAAATTTGATAAAGAATTGCTAAGTATTAAAAAAAGACCAGGATACTCTCAAATAATGGTTCGAAAATATCCTGGTCAAAGCTAATCAAAAATTTATTCTTTTATGAATCTTGTCGTGGTCTGATCTCCCGAATTTTGGTTAATCAGTTTAATGAAGAAAACACCCTGTTCAAAATTTGAAACATCCAGTTTAATGAAGTTACCGGAGACATTCGCTGAATATAAAAGCGAACCGACCATCGAGTAAACTTCGACATTGGTATACTGCTGCATCAAATCAATATTAACAACCGAATTTGCTGGATTAGGATAAATCCTCACTCGGGTATTTTGAGTTCCAATTCCGGTAGCTCCCATTTTTAATTCTTTAACGAGCGAAATTCCATTGGTTGCAAAGCTGCCAGTGTTTGGTGCGCTGTTATCATAAATGGCGGTTACATCAAAAACTTCGGCTGTTGAAGGCCTGTAAACCTTGTAGCTGAAACCTTCTTCTTCGGTAAAACCATCGGTTTCAAAAGTATAAACATCATCAGCCCAGGCCATGATTAAAGCATTGCCTTCGCCAACTTCGGTTATTCCTGCACATTGTCCATTGCTACTAAAGGCACCGATAATATCGCCAGCATCCAAATCAGTAAGCGCTGAACTGGTAAAGCCAATGGCGTGAGAAGCTCCGGTAGGTGTAATTTCGTTCCAGATGGAAGAAATTTCTCTTGCAGGTTCTTGCGGTACAACATTATCCATTGCGCCACACTCTGGGAAGGTCAGGCTGAGGGGAGCTGAAACTTTGATTAAGTAAGCCCTTCCTGGTACAAGTGTGATAAGTGTATTTAAACCCTGGGAAGGCCAGTAAACCAAAGTACTTCCCATCTCTTTTACAAGAATAATTTCGGGGTGAATGGCTAAAAAGCTGGCAACACTAACCGAACATGTGCTTATAACCGGCAAACTATTCCATCCGGTGGCAAGGTCAAGCGTTTTATTGGTTTCGTTTACGCCCTTTATTACAAAATATTTGGCGGCAGTGAGTTTTGATTGATAACCTGCCTGAGTATCCCAGTTACCTATTGTATTAACACCGTATGTTGGAAGGTAAACTTTGGAAAAATCCTGAACTACTACCACTGCATTTACAATATGGGCAAACATATTTTCGACACCCGGATTTGTTGGATTGATGTAGGTTGAAATGCCACTCCAGCCTGTTGGAACAATCATAGTTTGGGCTTGGGTGCCACTGCAACCAGCGCCTGGTGTGGCATAAATACCAGTGCCTGCCGCATTATCTTTAACATATTCGATGCAAGGTGACCAGTTTGCTGCCATTGAATTATCAGATGAAGGATCGCAGAGTGATAATGAAGGGCCATTTCCGTTGGCAGTTGTTGGCCAGGGGGCGGAAGTTTTATAGGTTAAAGAATCTATTACCTCACCACCTGCATTTTTCAGTTCGATGCGTTCTCCGCTATTACTTAATCCACCAGAGGTCCATTGATCGGCAGTAACACCAAAAGTATTTAGCATTGCTGAGGCTTTGATAGCTGAAACAAAGTGTGCGCCAGGAGCAAGGTCGAAATTTGGGAAGGTAAATACTACGCCAAGGCTAAAATACCATCCCTGAAGATTTACAGAAATTACATCATTATTGTAAATTTCGATAAATTCGGTTGAATCAGTTCCTGACTCAGGTCCGTTGTAGTAAATCTCGGTTATCACGATTTTTGGTAAAGCCGGTATTGCGATAATAGAGAAAACGGCATCACTTTGGTCCATCGGGCTGCCATCAACCTGATCGGAGATTTTTATTTTATAATTGGTGCCCAATGCCTGTGCGGACGGGATTGTCCAACTCCAGGTTCCTGCGGCAACTGCAACATTTTCGGCTAATATGGTAAGTCCTTTTGCAACCGTTTCTAATTCGATTTTTATATTTCCGGTAAAATTCTGTGCTGTCCAGGTCATGGCATGGGTGCTTCCAACAATCCATTGTTCGCCGCCATTGGGACTCGTAACGGTAAGTGTTTCGACAGGTACAGCGGTAATTGCGAAAACAGCATCACTTTCATCATTGGGGGCGCCGCTTACCATCTCGTAAATTCTGATTTTATAATCGTTTCTAACGGCCTGAGTTATCGTCCAGTCAATGGTACCGTTTGCAGCAGGGACTGATGGGAAAAGAACCTCAGCATTGGCAGTTCCAGTCGCAACTAATGCAATGGTGATGTTTCCCGTAAAATTGGTACTTGTCCAGGTAATAGGATGAACAGAGCCTTGTAACCATTGTTCTCCGCCATTAGGACTGGTAACAGCTAATGATGGTGGGATTACTGCGATAATTGAGAAAACAGCATTACTTTCATCCATTGGGTTGCCATCGGCCTGATCGGAAATTTTAATTTTATAATT
>CAIYZW010000881.1 GCA_903930725.1 uncultured Bacteroidota bacterium | reverse complement strand
CTCGAAAACCTCTTGTTTTCTGATAGCCTGGGCGTTTCGTTTAAAAGCGGCCATTTCGAATTTCTTGGATATCGCCATTTTCTCACCTTTAATAATATAAATATTGTCACCAGCCAACATTCGGTCGAAATTGGCGGCCTGGTAGTGCGGCGCGATTCATTGCGAACCGGAAGCACCGGCAAAAGTTGGGTTGATTTATCGGTGCCAACCATTAAGCTTACCGATTTCAATTTTCAGGATTTTGCGGCTAAAAAACTGACAGTTAACGAAATAATCGTCATCGAGCCTGACATCGTTTTTCATCCTGCCAAAGGTGACGGCAACCAGAAAGTTGATGCCGAAAAGCTGGCAAAGCAGATTTTTGAAGCCCTTTCCAGAATATTTTATCCCATCGAAGTTGGAAAAATCTCCATACAATCGGCAAATTTGAGGATTGATGGTTTCGAAAGTAAGAATTTGAAGGAAGTTTATCTGCCTGATTTTTCGGTTGATCTGATGCGTTTTAAGATGGATTCGGTAAGTTACGCCGAACGAAGCCGTCAGTTTTTTATTGATGAATTCCGGTTGATAATGAATGAGCAGGAATTTTTTCTTAAAAAAAGTGCCCAGCTTATTAAGTTCGGATATTTCGATCTCGACACCAGGACATCGCAACTCGAATTATGCGATGTTTCGGTTGAAGATTTAAGGAAGAACCCACAAACCACGAGTGTAAATCTCCGGATTCCGGTTTTAAGTTTGACAGGTAACGATTTTAAAAAGGATTTTTTTGAAAACAAATTCAGGGTACTGAACCTCGAAATTCAGGAACCAGCTCTTTCCGTTCATGTTCCTGACAGCTTGCCACCTAAAACCGAAAAGTTTGATATTCATCTTTTATATTCCAAAATAAGCGGATTTATAAAAGAACTATCGGTGGATAGTCTTAAAGTTAACCGGGCAAATTTCGATTTTGGCAGGTTTGAGGGAATTTTTGCCAACCAGGTTTCTTCAACAGATGTTTCGGTGCTGATTACTGGTTTTTTATTGAATAAAGATGCCGATAAAAATCCGGCGAAGCTTTTTTACAGCTCGGGCATCGAAATTAATGCTGCCAACCTTGCCGTGCTTGCCCCCGACAGCATTCATCAACTTTTGTTTGATAATCTGAAAATCAACACAAAAGATTCGACAATAAATATTTCAGGCTTACATGCCGATACACTCCAAACAATGGCTTCACGGCATTTTTTCGCCAACCAAAAAGACCATTTTATCTTTGATGTTGACGAAGTTGCTCTTAAAGGAGTTGATTTTGGCGGGTTTTACAACAACCAGTT
Source organism: uncultured Bacteroidota bacterium (assembly GCA_903930725.1). Classification (GTDB taxonomy): domain Bacteria; phylum Bacteroidota; class Bacteroidia; order Bacteroidales; family 4484-276; genus CAJATL01. The sequence continues at coordinate 1,758 of CAIYZW010000881.1, read as the reverse complement.
TATCGAAGTTGACACGATTGAAGTCAGCAATCCGGTGGGTTACTTTATCGAAGTTTTGGCTGATAAAGGGAAACCAAAAGAGGAGCAAAGTCCTTTGCCAGGCTTTCAAATCGGGCATGTGCAGCTTGATGGCGGCAATTTTTATTTAAAGGAAATTCCAGGGAATGCGCTTAAAAAGATAGCCTTCGACGGGATGAATTTATCCTTCGACTGCCTGCGACCCACAATTTCAACACAAAAAAATAAAATCGAAGCCGAAAACATCCGGCTTTCTACCGAAAATCTGATGATAAACCTTGCCGAAAAAGGGTATTCTATCGAGATGAACAAGGTAAAAATTTCGTCGTCCGATTCACTTATCAAGGCTTCAAACCTGCTTTTGCAACCCCTGAATCCGGTGCAAGGTAAAGACAAATTCATTGTTCGGGCAAAGATTCCTGGATTTTCGATAAAGGGAATTGCGCTGGGCGAACTTTACGAAAACAATTTTCTGAAGGCTTCCGAAATCCATCTCGAAAAACCCAGTTATCGCCTGATTTTTACAAAGAATTCTTCATCAACCAACGAAGTTGTCATAAGCGATGAAGCAATCAGGGATGAGGTTTTAAAGATATTCGGTACGGTGGATATTGCCAGATTTTGGATGACAAATGCTGATATCGAAGTTTTTGGTGGTACCACTTTTAGCAGCCGCGAATTGCTCGTTGGTGATTTTGATCTCGAAATCGCCAACTTTTTGGTTGATTCTTCCAGCAATATGACCCCGGTGAATCTGTTTTTTACCAACGATATTCGCTTTTCGGCACGGAACGAAATAAAAGCCTCGGTTGGCGATGATTTTGATGTGAGTTTCGCGAAATTATCCGGCTCAACAAAAGGTGGTTTTTTAAAAGCTGAAGGCATCATTTTAAATGGAAATGAACTTAACAAGGATAAAATTCAGTCATCAAAAATTACCGACATTGAGTTAATGATGAAAATTCTTGATTTGAAAGGCATAGATTTTTATAAACTCTTTACCAGTCAAAAGCTTACACTGGAGCGTATTTCGGTGGTTGAACCTGATGTTTGGCTTACCAGGGAAATATCTGACCTGACTAAGAAATCATCTGAAAATAAGGAAATTGATTTTTATAAAATTATTTCGAAACAAATCTTGCAGCTTCAGATTGCCGATGTTGATATTGCCAACGCTTCGGTTAAATTTGTTGATAAAAAAGGAAAAAACTCAGAAACCAAGCTTATCAGCCGCATTGATGCCGATTTCAGGAATATTCTGGTTGATTCGGCCAACAATGTTTTTGATGGTAAATTTCTTTACAGCGACCTTTTTAACCTGAAAATATCCGATTATTCATACCTAACACCCGACAGCCTTTATTTGATGGGCGCGGCAGGCATTGGTTTTACGAGTAAAAACAGGGTGCTCAAAATTGATTCTGGTTTTTTGACCCCTCAGTTTGAGGAGGAAGTTTTTGCTGCAAAAGTCGGCCATCAAACCGACCGGTTTAATCTGGTTTTTGATTCGGCTTATTTTACGAATATCAATATTCCGGATTTGCTCTCAAAAAACAGCGTGTCGGTTTCAAAAGGTACGCTATACCAATTAATTGCCGACGATTACCGAAATAAAAGTTATGAAATTTTGCCCGATCATTACGCAAGTTTACCTGTTTCAGGGTTAAAAAATCAGCCATTTTTGTTTGATCTCGATACGTTGAACATCGAAAACTCCAGAATTCAATATCGCGAGTATGT